>JBHHVG010000583.1:0-1503 GCA_046754165.1 Myxococcota bacterium | reverse complement strand
TGAAGATCCTGTCGGAGTCCGGCATCGCGGCCGGCGTGCGGCGCATCGAGGCGCAGACGGCGCTCGGAGCGCTGGCGACCATCCGCGACGAGGAGCGCGTGCTGCGCCGGGTGGCGTCCCTGCTAAAGACCTCGCCCGGGGACGTCCCCGACCGCGTGGAGAAGCTTCTCGAAGAGCGGCGCAGCACGGAGCGAAAGCTCGAAGAGGCCCTGTCGGCCAAGCGCGGTGCCGCCTCGCGCGATCTCAGTGCGGCGGCGGTCGAGATCGCCGGCGTTCGCGTCGTCGCCGCCCGCGTGGACGCCAGCGGCAAGGAGCTGCGCAACATGGTCGACGACCTGCGCGCGAAGCTCGGCAGCGGCGTGGTCCTGTTGGCGGCCGAGCAGGGCGGGCGGCTGTCCCTGGCACTCGGGGTCACGGTGGATCTCCGCGAGCGCTTCCCGGCCGGGAAGCTGATCGGCGAAGTGGCCCGCATCGTCGGCGGCAAGGGCGGCGGGCGCCCGGATTTCGCCCAGGGCGGCGCGGGCGACGCGTCGAAGCTCGATGCGGCCTTCGGCCGCCTCGAGGAGATGATCGCGGAGGCCTGACGCGGTGGCCGCACCGTATGTCGCAGACCCCTACGCGCCGCGCCGGCGCCGGACCCGCGAGGTCTGCGTCGGAGACGTCGTGATCGGCGGCGATCAGCCGATCCGCGTGCAGTCCATGACCACGACGGACACCCAGGACACCGTGGCGACGGTGGAGCAGGCGGTCCAACTGGCCCTGGCGGGGTGCGAGATCATCCGGATCACCGCTCCGTCGATCCGCGACGCCGAGAACCTCGCGCACATCAAGCGCGAGCTGGTGGCGCGCGGCGTCGAGACGCCGCTCGTCGCGGATATCCACTTCACCCCGAACGCCGCCATGGAGGCTGCGCTCCACGTCGAGAAGGTTCGCATCAATCCCGGGAACTTCGCCGACAAGAAGAAGTTCGCCGTCCGCGAGTACAGCGACGCGCAATATCGCGAAGAGCTCGAGCGCGTCGCGGATCGCTTCCGGCCGCTGGTCGTCCGCTGCAAGGAGCTCGGACGCGTCATGCGCATCGGGACGAACCACGGCTCTCTGTCCGACCGCATCATGAACCGCTTCGGCGATACGGCCGAGGGCATGGTGGAGAGTGCGCTCGAGTTCCTCGACGTGTGCGAGGCGGAGGCGTACTACGACGTGATCTTCAGCATGAAGGCCAGCAACGCCCAGGTCGCGATCTACGCCTACCGGATGCTGGCGGCACGTCTGGAGCGTCGCGCGCCCGGAGCGCCGAGCTACCCCTTCCACGTCGGAGTGACCGAGGCCGGAGACGCAGTCGATGGCCGGATCAAGAGTGCCATCGGAATCGGCGCGCTGCTGGCGGACGGCATTGGGGACACCGTGCGCGTGTCTCTGACCGAGCACCCGGTCGCCGAGGTGCCAGTGGCCCACAGCCTGGCGCGCGAGGGGGAGGCGCGCTGGCGGCTGGCCCCGCGCGCC
>JBHHVG010000582.1:0-1526 GCA_046754165.1 Myxococcota bacterium | reverse complement strand
GGCGCTGCAGGAGACCGAGAGCTTCTTCTGGTCGCACTTCACCGACACCTACCTGGAGCTGTCGAAGGCCCGCGCGCGCAGCGAGCAGCCCGAGGATGCCGCCGGCCGCGGCTCCGCGGTGGCCGCGCTGCGTCTGGGCCTGTCGGTGCTGCTGCGGCTGCTGGCCCCGGTGCTGCCCTACATCACCGAAGAGGTCTGGTCCTGGCTGTTCGCCGAGGAGACGGGGCATGGGAGCATCCACCGCGCGCCCTGGCCGGGCGATGCCGATTTCGAAGGCGTGGCCGCACCCGACGGTGAGCACAGCTTCGACCTGTCGGTGGCCGCGCTGGCCGCCATCAACAAGGCCAAGGCGGACGCCGAGGTCTCCATGGGGCGCGAGGTCGAGACGCTCACCATCTCCGCCAGCAGCGCCACGCTGGCGGACGTGGCGCCGGTGCTCTCCGACGTGCTCGCCGCCACGCGCTGCCGCGCCCATGAGCTCGTCGCCGACGACGCTGCCGAGGCCGGAGACTTCGACATCCGCGACGCCGTCTTTGCCCCGAAGCCGCAGCCCCGGTGATCCCGCCGGGGCGCTTCAGCGGGCGCGGGCGTCCCGCAGCAACGCCTCCTGGGCGACCGACGCGACGCGTTCTCCGGCGCCGTTGAACAGGCCGCCGAAGATGAGTCCGCGCGCGGCGTGGGCCACCGGGCTCTCCGCCGCGTAGAGCAGCCAGTCGTCGAAGTGCACGGGCCGGTGGATCCACATCGCGTGGTCGAGGCTCGCGCCCATGCGGTGCTTCCAGGGAATGTCGTGGGGGCGGGCGGCGGTGCCGACGAGGGTGCGGTCGCTGGCGTAGACGAGCACGGCGGTGTGGATCAGCCGGTCGTCGGGTAGCGGGCCGCGCACCCGCAGCCAGGTGCGCTGACGCGCCTCGCTGTTCGCCGTCGGCAGATCGCACATGCGCACCTCCACCGCCGAGTCGAAGCGCCTGACGGCTGGGTCGCCCAGAGTCTCCGCGCGGACGTCCTCCCAGTCGGGAAGGCCGCCGGGCTCCGGTGCGTCCGGGCACGCATCCTGGTGGGAGATGCCGACCTCGGGTGTTGCGAAGCTCGCGGACATGTTGAAGATCGCCTCGCCGGATTGGTGCGCCTTCACGCGCCGGGTGGTGAAGCTGCGTCCGTCGCGGATGCGGTCGACCACGAAGCGGATCGGGAGGTCGTGTCGCCCGGGCCGAAGGAAGTAGCCGTGCAGCGAGTGAAGCTGGCGACCGCTGTCCGCGAGCGTGCGGCCCGCCGCGATGACGGTCTGCGCTGCCACCATGCCTCCGAACAGGCGCCCCTCGCCGGGGCCGGGGTCGCCCAGGAAGAGGTCTGCATCGAGGCGCTCGAGGTCGAGGCGCTCGAGCAAGCGCTCGCTGCTGGCATCGTCGGGATTCGTCATGGGGGCTGCATGATCCCCTACTCGGGCGCGACCGCTAGCGCGCGTGCGGCCGTGGCGAATCGATTGTAACGACGTTATAGTTCTATTACGCTGTTCAATTTCTATC
>JBHHVG010000581.1:0-1550 GCA_046754165.1 Myxococcota bacterium | reverse complement strand
GAGCTGCTCCACGAGCTGCTCGATACGCGCATTGTTGAAATGCACGTTCTCCATCAGCTCGATCAGGTTGAGCTTGACCTTCTCGTAATGGCGTTCGCCCTGGGGGGTGACCTTCTGGCCGCGCTGCATGGCGGCCAGGCGCTTGGCCTGGGCGCGGGAAAGCTTTTTGTAGCTTGCCGCGATTTCGTCGAAGGTCGCCAGGATGATCGGGAGCAACGTCTGCTCCATGGTCGCCAGGGAGATGGTGACCTCGTCGTCGTCGTCATCGTCGTCCGCTTCGCCGTTCGTTCCGGCCGCGCCGGTCGCGGCAACGGCATCGGCGGGCGCGTCCCCGTCGGCCTTGGCATCCTTCTCGGTCGCGGGTTTGTCGGCGCCGTTCGCCTTGGCGCCGGCCTTGGCCTGCGCCTGCTCCTCCTCCGCGCGCTTATCGGCCGCGCCGGATTCCTCGTCGGCGATGTCCTCCGCGTTCGGCCCGCCGCCGTAGGTTGCGTCCAGGTCGATAATGTCGCGCAGAAGAATGCTGCCCTCGATCAGGGATTCGCGCCAGTACAGCAGCGCCTTGATGGTCAGCGGGCTCTCGCAGATTCCGCCGATCATCCTCTCGCGGCCGGCCTCGATGCGCTTGGCGATGGCGATCTCGCCCTCGCGGGACAGTAGCTCCACCGAGCCCATCTCGCGCAGGTACATGCGCACCGGGTCGTCGGTACGGCCAATATCGTCGTCGTTGAGGTTGCCGGAGGCGCGTTTTCCGTCCCCCTCCTCGTTCGTGTCGTCGGGCTCGTCGCCCTCGATCACCGTAATGCCCATTTCCGAGAGCATGGACATGGTGTCCTCGATCTGCTCCGAGGACATCTGGTCGGGAGGCAGAACCTGGTTCAGCTCATCGTAGCTGACGTAACCGCGTTCCTTGGCCTTCTGCACCATCCGCTTGACCGCCGCGCTCATGCCATCCATCAGCGGGCCGTCCTGCGCGTCCTCGCGCCGGCGGTTGCCGTCCGCGGCCTTCTCGCTTGCCTTGCTCGCCATTCGTACTCTCGCCTCGGATCAATTGTCGCGGGCCGCCAGCCGCCGCCCGCCCCTATGGTTGCCCTCTCCGCGCCCAGGGGCGCTAACGCACGCCCCGGGCATGGGGATCTTCAGCCCCGGGAGCCCCAGGCTCGTCAGGGCCGTCCTCATCGCGCCACGGATCATGCTCCGCCTCGAGGAGACGCTGCTTCGCCTCGAGCCGGGCCAGGGCCTCATCGTCCATGTCTTCCGCCAACCGGCGCCCCGCCTCCTCGGCCTCCGCCTCCGCGAGCCGCCGCCGCTCGATCTCCAAAAAATCCCGGATACCGCTCCTGGCCGCCTCGCACGACCTGTCGGGCCGCGCGTGCGGGCCGATAACGTATACCTCGCGGCACAGAATGCCGCCCAGAATACCGGAGAATCCCTGTTTGGACAGGTGGCATTTCAGCTCTTCGGTGTCAAGGTGTTGCTCGCGCGCGGCAAGATCCACCAGGGCCCGGCACAGTCGATCCAGCCCGGCCGAGGAAAGCTGGAGGCCAGCCAAC
>JBHHVG010000580.1:0-1561 GCA_046754165.1 Myxococcota bacterium | reverse complement strand
AAGTCCGGCAGCAGCATGCGGTCGCCGAAGCGCATGAGCTGGACCGGCGGGGCCGTCGCCTCGGCGGGCTCGGCGAAGGGCCTCGCGGCAACCGGCGCGGCCCCCAGGGGCGAGCTGCTGACGGCGGGGGTCGCCGGCGCGGCGTTCTTCACGGCAGCCGCGAGGCGGGTGGCGGGGAGCCCGGGCGCGGCGGGCGCGTCGAAGACCGGCTCGGCGAGGATGCCGAAGCGCGCGAGCTGTGCGCTGGCGACCCGGGCGAACAGCGGCGCCGCCGCCGCACCGCCGGTGTGCAGCGGGCGCGCCGGCTCGTCGACGCCCGTCACGATCACCAGCTTCGGATCGTCGGCCGGGACGATGCCGATGAACCACGCGGCGAAGCGGTCATCGGCGTAGGTTCCGGTCTCGGGGTCGAACTTCTGGGCCGTGCCGGTCTTGCCGGCGACGCGCACGCCGGAGAGTGCCGCCCGGCGGGCTGTACCCTCCGCGCTCACCACCCGCTCCATCATCGCGACGACCAGCGCCGCCGCCGCCGGGCTCGTCGCCCGGTGCGGGGTATTGGTTCTCGCCGGTCGCCAGGGTCCGCGGGCGGCTCGCCGCGCCTTGACCAGCCGCGGGCGGAGCCACTGGCCGCCGTTGGCGAGGGCCGCGGTCGCGGCGGCCATCTGGATCGGCGTCACGCTCACACCCTGGCCGAAGGCGATGGTGGCGTGATCCAGGGGACGCCACTCGCTCCAGGGTCGCAGCACGCCGGCGGACTCCCCCGGAAAGCCGATCCCGGTGACCTCTCCGAAGCCGAAGCGGCGCAGCGCGTCGAAGTGGGGTCGCCGTCCCAGCGCAAAGGCGATCTTGGCGGCGCAGATGTTGCTGGACACCTGGAGGACCTCGGCGACCGTCAGCACGCCGTGCGGACGGCTGTCGTGGATCACCCTGCCGGGGACCTGGTAGCTGCCGCCCTCGCAGTCGAACTCCTGGTCCGGCGTGACCGCACCGTGTTCGAGGGCCCCGGCCAACAGGAAGGCCTTCATCGTCGAGCCGGGATCCGACGCGTCGAGGAACGCGCGTGAGCGCGTCGAGCGGTAATCGATCTCGCGGAAGCGGTTGGGATCGAAGCCCGGCGCTTCGGCCAGGGCCAGGATCTCGCCGCTGCGCGGATCGAGGGAGATCACGACACCGCCACGGGCGCCCGTCCGCAAGACGGTCTCCGCGAGCGCGGCCTCGGCGTCCGCCTGCAGCGCCGAGTCGATCGTCAGCGCGATGTCACCACCGGCGGTGCTCCAGCGCTCCTCTCCGCCCGCCGAGAGCAGCCGCCCGCGCGCATCGCGTTCCACCGGAATTCGCCGCGCCGTGCCGCGGAGCCACGCATCCTCGATCTGCTCGATGCCCCGGACGCCCCGGCCGTCGATGTTGGCGAAGCCGAGCACCTGGGCGGCGAGGGTGCGGTTGGGGTAGACGCGCCGGGGCTCGTGGAGCACGCCGACACCATCGAGCGACAGCGCGCCGACCCGCCGCGCCTGCTCCTTCCCGACCCACCGCGCGACGAAGGCGAAGGAGCGCCGGCCTT
>JBHHVG010000579.1:0-1571 GCA_046754165.1 Myxococcota bacterium | reverse complement strand
CAGACATCTCGGTCATCGCCTCGCCCTTCAGCCCGAGAGTGGCCGCGGCGACCGGGTAGACCTTCGCTGGGGAATCGTGAAGCGCGCGATCGAGGATGAAGTCCGTCATCGCCGGATCGTCGTTGACCGGATGCGTGTTCGCCATGCAGGCGATCGACGTGAAGCCACCCGCCACCGCCGAGCGCCCGCCCGAACCGATGTCTTCCTTGTACTCCTGACCCGGCTCGCGCAGATGGGTGTGGAGATCGAAGAATCCCGGAGCGATCCAGGCACCCTCCGCTTCGACGATCTCGGCGCCGCGTGCATCCAGCCCCGCGCCGACCGCGGCGATCGCGCCGTCCTCGATGAGCACGTCTCCCGGCTCGTCGCGATCGACGGACGGATCGAGGTAGCGGAGTTGGGCCGACTCCAGGTGATAGGATCGAGCAGACGTCCTCCACGCACGAGGATTCGGCTCACGGCAGATCCCCGCCTGCTTCTCGGGGCGGGCGGCCAGCGAAGAGATAGAGCACCGCCATGCGGATCGCGACGCCGTTGCGGACCTGGTCGAGAATCACGCTGGGCCGATCGTCTGTCAGCTCGTGCGAGAGCTCGACACCGCGGTTGACCGGGCCCGGGTGCATCACGATGGCGTCGTCCTTCGCGTAGTGGAGCTTTGCCCGGTCGAGTCCGAAGGTCGCCGAGTACTCGCGAACGCTCGGAACCAATGTTCCAGAGAGCCTTTCGTTCTGGATCCGGAGCGCCATCACGACATCCGCCCCGGACAGCGCATCGCGCAGCGTGGTGAATACCTTCACGCCCATGGATTCGATGCCCACCGGGATCATCGGCGGCGGCGCGACGATGCGAACCTCGGCACCCATCTTGTGGAAGCCGTAGATGTTCGAGCGGGCTACGCGCGAATGCAGGATGTCTCCGACGATCGTGACGGTGAGCCCGTCGATGCGCTCCTTCTCCTGCCGCACCGTGAGCAGATCGAGAAGGGCCTGGGTCGGATGTTCGTGGGCACCGTCGCCAGCGTTCACCACAGGTGCATCGAGCACGTCGGCGATTCGCTTCGGGACCCCGGCCACCGCGTGGCGTACCACGACGAGATCCGGGTCCATGGCATCGAGGGTACGGGCGGTGTCCAATATGCTCTCGGACTTCTTGAGACTCGAACTGCTCGGCGAAAAGTTTACGACGTCCGCGGAGAGACGTTTCCCCGCGATCTCGAAGCTCGCGCGGGTCCGCGTCGACGCCTCGAAGAAGAGGTTGACGACGGTTCGTCCGCGCAGAGTGGGAACCTTCTTCACGATGCGCTCGGCGATTTCCCTCATCCTCTCCGCGGTGTCGAGAATGCGGACGATGTCCTTGCGGTCTAGGTCTTCGATTCCGAGCAGATCACGTCCGATCACGATGCGGTTCTCGCATCGGCGCCGTCGCCACGCAGGTCCTCTTCCGTCACCACGACTTCCAGCGTGTCGCCGTCTGCGCCGTTTCCGCTCAGGTGGACCACCTGCTCCGCGCTCGTCGGGACGTTCTTGCCGACGTAGTCGAGCTTGATGGGCAGCTCCCGGTGGCCGCGATCC
>JBHHVG010000578.1:0-1575 GCA_046754165.1 Myxococcota bacterium | reverse complement strand
GTCGCGGACTTCGAGAATCATCGAATCCAGGTGTTCACGGGAGACGGCGTGCTGCTCGCCGCATTCGGCTCCAGAGGAAGCCGCCCCGGTGAGTTCGAGCGGCCCACCGACCTCGATATCGGGACGGACGGTCGCATCTATGTCGTCGACTTCGGGAACGACCGAATCCAGGTGTTCGAGCCGCTCTCTGGAGCGGCGGAGTGAAGAGGCGATGGTTCCTCGGTGCGGCGCTCGCCGTTCACCTGATGCCAGGCGTCGGGCTGGCTCAAGGGATCAACACGAACGTGGCGCTCGCCGTGGCCGAGGACGAAGCCATCTTTCGCTCGCAGCTTCGGTACCGTCGGGCAGCGGACGACCCATCGGGAATGGGGCGCGAACTCGACGCGCTCGTAGCTCCTCAAACGCTCGTCTACGGTGTCACGCCGAAGCTCGCGGCGTTCGCGACGCTTCCGATCCTCGTCCACCGTCGGCTGGAGCTCGGAGACGGCAGCGCGATCGAAGATTCAGCTGTCGGCGACTTCCGTCTTCTCGGGCGATACACCTTCTACGCGGATGACTACGCGCCGCTCTCGACGAGGCGGGGCGCGGTTCTCATTGGTTTGAAGTTCCCGACAGGAGCCGACCGCTTCGGAACACCCTCCTTCGACCCGATATTCGGTGCAGTGGGGACGTGGGCGGCCAATCGCCACGAGATCGACCTCGACGCACTCTACACACTGACAACCGAGCGGCACGACTTCGAGGCGGGCGACGCGTTTCGCTACGACGTGGCCTATCGCTACCGGCTCTGGCCCGAACGCTTCGAGGGAAGGCTTCTTCAGCTGAACGCCGTACTCGAGCTGAACGGACGCTGGGCGGGCAAGACGCGCATGGACGGAAGCACGCTGGGGGCCTCGGGTGGGAACACCCTCTTTCTGTCGCCCGGTGCGCAATTCATCACGAAGCACTTCATCGTGGAGGCGTCGGTGCAGGTCCCCATCTGGCAGGACCTGAACGGCCCCCAGCTCGAAGACGATCTCTTGGCTGTCTTGAGCGCGAGAATCCCATTCACGCTCGGCCTGCGGTGAGCGGCGGCGCCGCTATTCGTGACGTGAGAAGACGGCGCGGTGGCCGGCTTCGTCGAATGTGTACACCACGTAGGGCTCCGGAGTCGGCGACTCCATGCCGGGAGACCCGCGGGGCATGCCCGGCGCCACGAGGCCACGGACTTCCGGACGTTCCCGGAGAAGGCGCGCGATGTCGGAAGCGGGCACATGGCCTTCGACGACGTACCCATCGACGATCGCGGTATGGCAGCTCTCGGAATGGGGGGGGACGCCGTGGCGACGCTTGACCTCCTGGAGGTCCGCGACGTCCGTCGTCCGGACACGGAAACCACTCGCCTCGAGATGATCGGCCCACTTGGCGCAGCAACCGCAGGTGGGAGACTTGAATACCTCGACCTGGGGGGACGGAGCGTCCTCTCCCACGGCGGGCCCAGGGTACGAGAGGAAGCCCACGGCGGCCACGGCGCAAATCATTGCAAGTCCAGTTGGTCCCGAGGCCATAATTCCAGGAGCCATAGCAGTAGGTTTT
>JBHHVG010000577.1:0-1580 GCA_046754165.1 Myxococcota bacterium | reverse complement strand
TCTGGACGACCAGCGGGCTCGCGACGCGCTTGCTCGAGGCGCTCCTCGTGGGGGACACCTACGTCGATCCGCTCGAATGGTGGGACCGCGCATGGGTGCAGACGCACATCGACCATCGCCTCGGCCCGTCCGGCCCGTGAAGATTCCGCTCGAAGCGGAGCTTCGCGGGCGCTTCCTGCGCCGCTACAAGCGCTTCTTCGTCGACGTCGAGACCGAAGCCGGCGGCACGCTCACGGTCCACTGCGCCAATCCGGGCAGCATGCTGGGGTTCATCCGCCCCGGCGCCGCGGTGCGCTGCTCTTCCAGCGAGAATCCGAAGCGCAAGCTGCGTCACACCCTCGAGATGATGCGGGTGGGCAGGGTGTGGGTGGGCTTGCAGACGAACCGCGCCAACCACATCGCGGCCCGCGCCCTGGCCGCCGGGGCGGTTCGCGAGCTCGCGGGATATCGCGCGTTGCAGCCGGAGGTCCGGGTCGACGGGCACTCCCGCCTCGATTTCGCCCTCGCGGAGCACCCGCGAGACCGGCGCACCGCCTACGTCGAGGTGAAGAGCGTGACGCTGGCGTCGGGCCGCGTGGCGCGCTTTCCGGACAGCATCACCGAACGCGGTCGCCGGCATCTGGAGGTACTCGCGCGACTGCGCCGTCGGGGCCACCGCGCGGCCCTGCTCTTCCTGGTCCAGCGCGGCGACTGCGACCGCGTCGAACCCGCCGACGACATCGACCCGGACTACGGCGCCGCCCTGCGCGCAGCCGCCAGCGCCGGCGTCGAGCTGTTCGCTCTGGGCGCGCGCGTGACGGCGCGCGCCATCACCGTCGAGCGCTCCCTGCCGGTGAAGCTGTGACGCACCGGCGCAAGGCGCTGCTCCGATGGTACCGGAAGAACCGGCGCGACCTGCCCTGGAGGCGAACCCGCGATCCATACGCCATCTGGATCTCGGAGACGATGTTGCAGCAGACGCGCGCCCTGACAGTGATCCCGTACTACGAGCGCTTCCTGGAGCTGTTCCCGGACATCGAGACCTTGGCCTCCGCCGACATGGACGACGTGCTGGGTGCCTGGGCGGGCCTCGGCTACTACTCGCGTGCACGCAATCTGCGCGCGGCCGCACGGGAGATCGCAGAGTCCCACGGCGGGCGCCTGCCAGAAGACGCCGATGGCCTGCGCAGCCTGCCGGGCATCGGCCGCTACACCGCCGGCGCCGTCGCCTCCATCGCCTTCGACCGCCCGGAGCCGATCGTCGACGGCAACGTCGCGCGTGTGCTGTGCCGCCTGCTCGGCATCCGGGACGAGATCGGCACGCCGGCCGTCACCCGCTTGCTGTGGGACGAGGCCGCCACCCTGGCGGATGGGCCGCAGCCGGGCGACCTCAACCAGGCGCTGATGGAGCTGGGCGCGGCGGTGTGCACGCCGGTGGAGCCCCGCTGTGTCGCCTGTCCCCTCGCCGGCGACTGCGATGCCCATCGGGCCGGGGACGCCGCGACGCTGCCACACAGACGACCCAAACAGGCGGCCCGAAAGATCGAGGCCGCCGCCGCCTGGGTCGTGCGGCGCGGCCTGGTGCTGGCCGTGCGGCGGCC
>JBHHVG010000576.1:0-1587 GCA_046754165.1 Myxococcota bacterium | reverse complement strand
GAGCACGTCGCGGAGCTCCGCTCGACCGTCCGCTCGACCGTCTCCGAAGAAGAACAGCCGGCGCGGACGGCGCGGGCCGCTCGCCCGAGCCTTGCGTTTGCGTGGCGCGGGCCGGCGCGCAGCCGAACGCTTGCGCGCGGTCACACCGCCAACCCCACCCGCAGGGCGAGGTAGGCGGCGACGCCGTCGATGGGCACCCGCTCCTGGCTCATCGAGTCGCGATCGCGGACCGTGACGTGGTCGTCGTCCACGGATTCGAAGTCGTAGGTGACGCAATAGGGCGTTCCGGCCTCGTCTTGGCGGCGGTAGCGCCTGCCGATGTTGCCCGCGTCGTCGTAGAAGACGTTGTGGTGACGCCGCAGATCCGCCGCGATCTCGCGGGCGGGGTCCGCCAGCTTCTTCGACAGCGGCAGGATGGCCGCCTTGATCGGCGCCAGGGCCGGATGGATGCGCATCACGGTCCGCGATTCTCCGTCCTCGAGCTCTTCGTCCGCATAGGCGTTCGCCAGGATCGCGAGGCAGGTGCGATCCACGCCGACGGACGTCTCGATCACCATGGGCACGTAGTGTTCCTTCGTGTCCGGATCGGTCACGCCCAGGTCCTTGCCGGAGTACTCGCTGTGTCGCGACAGGTCCCAATCGCCGCGGTCGTGAATGCCCTCGATCTCCTGCCAACCAAACGGAAAGCGATACTCGATGTCGACCGCAACCTTGCAGTAGTGGGCGAGCTCGTCGGCGGCGTGCGGCCGCGTCCGGAGACACTCGCCCTCGATCCCGATGTCCCGATGAAACTGCAGGCGCAGGCCGAGCCAGTGGTCGAACCATTTCTCCCGGTCGCCCGGATGGCAGAAGAACTCCATCTCCGCCTGTTCGAACTCGCGCGATCGGAAGGTGAAGTTCCTCGGGTTGATCTCGTTGCGAAAGGCCTTGCCGATCTGGGCGATGCCGAAGGGAATCTTCTGCCGGGCGGTCTCCCGCACGCGCTTGAAGTCGTTGAAGATGGGCTGACACGTCTCTGGACGAAGATACGCCAGTGACGCGGCGTCTTCCGAGGCGCCAACGCGCGTCTCCAGCATGAGGTTGAAGTTGCGCGGCTCCGTGAGGTCGTGCTCGGACGACCCCTCACGCGCCGAGCACTTTCCGGAATCGTCGAGCTGGTCGGCGCGAAAGCGCTTCTTGCAGGCGCGGCAGTCGACCATGGGGTCACTGAAGTGATCGGTGTGGCCCGACGCCTCCCACGTCCGCGGGTGGGAGATGATCGCGCTGTCGATGCCCTCGACGTCCGCGCGCTCGCGTACCACGCGCTGCCACCACAGCTGCTTGAGGTTGTTCTTGAGCTCCGCTCCCAGCGGCCCGTAGTCCCAGAATCCATTGATGCCGCCGTAGATCTCGCTCGACGCAAAGACGAAGCCGCGGCGGGCACACAGGGATACGAGGTCTTCCATGCGTTCGAGTCTGCGGACGGCGGGTCGGTCGGTTGCCATGGCTTCCCATGCTCGGGGGGAATGAAGCGGCCGAGTATATCGGTTCTGCCCGAGGAGCTAGCAGGATTGGGCGGCTCTCTCCCTCAGCACCCGGTCGAGGAAG
>JBHHVG010000575.1:0-1601 GCA_046754165.1 Myxococcota bacterium | reverse complement strand
AGGTTCCGCTCGCGCTTGCGGTGCGGTGTGTAGGCCGCGATCGCGGCCGCGACGGCTTCCAGGCTCTCGAAGCCGTCGGGGTGCGCGAGCATCCACCTGGAGATCCTGCGTGCACCCTCGACCTCGACCCGCGCCGCAACGTCGACCAGCACGATCCCGCGCACGCGCTTCAGATCGTGCGCTTCCGTGTACAGGAGCGAGGCGAGGCCGCCGAGCGACGCGCCCACGACGACTGGCGGACGAGGCAGCCTCTCGAGCACGAATGCGAGGTCCGCCGCGAAGTCGGCGACGCGGTAGCGACCGTCCGGAGACCAATCGCTGTCACCGTGTCCGCGCATGTCTAGCGCCAGCGCGTAGCGGCCCGACGCGGCCAGACGTCTCGCGGTTCCACTCCACGATTGCCGGGTCTGGCCGCCGCCGTGCAGCAGCAGGACCGCCGGGGCGCGCTCGTTGCCCCACGCGGTCGCGGCCAGACGAAGGCCGTCGCTCGCCTCGAACTCCACATCCACGACCCGCATCCGAATCCGCCCGACTACAGCCCCGGGATCAGGGCTGTCGGATTCTCGCCCTTCGCGAGCTTCGTCGCACGCTCGCCGAGCTGGGCCTCGATGTCCTCGCGCTCGATCATGATCACGAAGTCGCCGTTCTTGATGCCCGCGACCGCGTGCCGGGCCAGTTCGTCGAGGTCCTGTACCGGAAGCTCGACACCGATCTTGTTCATGCTCGTCATGAACTCGTCGAAGGTCGTCTCGGATCCATCCGGCACCGGCTTCTCGCGGGCGAGCTCGGCGGGCCGATTGCGGCGCGTCGTCCAGATGCCGGTATCGAGCATGCCACCCGACGGATAGAAGATCGCCGCTCGCAGGTTGGTCTCGCCCGCGAGCTGCGCGGCGAGGCATTCCGTCAGGATCGAGACCGCGGCCTTGCTGGCCGCGTAGACAGACTGGCCCGCCAGCGGTGCGATGCCGCCATCGCCCGACGAGGTGTTCATCACGAAGCCCTCTTCGCCGGTCTCGATCATGCGCGGCACGAAAGCCTGGATGCCGTGGACGACGCCATGGACGTTCACCCCGTGCACCCAGCTCCAGTCGTTTGGCGTCGTCTCCCAGACCTTCAGGTTCGCGACGCTCACGCCCGCGTTGTTGCACAGCAGGTGGCAGGCGCCGAAGGTCGACCAGGTGTGATCGGCGAGCGCCACGAGGGCCTCGAAGCGGGTCACGTCGGTGCGGAACGCGCTGACCTCTCCCTCGGCCGAGAGCGCCTGCGCGGTCGCCTTCAGGGCGGGCTCCTCGACATCGGCGAGGACGACCTTCATGCCTTCGCCCAGGAAGGCCTTCGCGAGCGCGCGTCCGATCCCGCTGGCGCCGCCGGTCACCACCGCCACCCGATCTCGCAGCTGCTTCATCGCACCGTCCATCCATCTTCGCCACCGCGGGGCCGCCCGTCGGGTCGTCGATCCTCGTCCGGCCGGGGCCGACGCGGCTCGCCGGCGATTCGTATAGGCTGATATATCGTTGCACTAAACTATACTTTCCGTACACTAGCGGCCCATGACGAATCCCGCCGCCCCCCGGCCGCTGGCGTCTACGGCACCCGACGCA
>JBHHVG010000574.1:0-1611 GCA_046754165.1 Myxococcota bacterium | reverse complement strand
CCCTCGGCGCAGAGTCCGTGTACCATGTCGCTTCATCCACGCTCCGGGTACCGCACGTGGCCCCTTCCGGTGGATGTACAGGGAAATCGGCATGGCGAGAAAGGGCAGGACGGCGGTTCTGAAGCGACAGCGCGAGGTCAAGAAGGCCGAGCGCGCCGCGCTCAAGCGCGAGAAGCGCGTGACCCGCAAGGAATCCGACTCCGAGCCCGGGGCCGTCGCGACGGCCGACGATCTTGCGGGCTATGGATTCGGACCAAGCGACGACGAAACGGACGAGAACGAGCGGGAAGAGAGCGAGCCTTGAGCCCCTACACCACTTTCTACTTTGCCGCGAGATTCCAGCCATCCGATGCCCAATGAACCGCTGATCGCTGTCTTCATCGACTACGAGAACCTCGCCATCGGCGTCCGCAAGATGCGCAAGGGGACGTTCAAGATCGACCTCGTGCTGCGGCGGCTGCTCGAGAAGGGGCGGATCGTCTACAAGCGGGCCTACAGCGACTGGACGAACTACCGCAGTGCCGTCCGCGAGTTCCACTCGCAGGGAGTCGAGATGATCGACATCCCCCAGTCCAAGGCCAGCGGCAAGAACAGCGCCGACATCCACATGGTCGTGGACGCCCTCGACCTCTGTTACCAGAAGCCGCACATCGACACCTTCGCGATGGTTTCGGGCGACAGCGACTTCTCGCCGATCGTCGCCAAGCTGAAGGAGAACGACAAGCGCGTGGTCGGCTGCGGCGTCAAGAGCTCCACCTCGGACCTGTTGATCGGGAGCTGTGACGAGTTCCTCTACTACGACGATCTGGTGCGCGCCGCCGAGAAGTCCGAGCGGCCCAAGAGCGATGCGTCGAAGCGCGAGGCGCCGGCGAAGAGGAAGCGCGAGGACGCCGCCGACAAGGTGGTGCAGATCGTGCGCTCGCTCGAGCGCGACTACGACACCGTCTGGGGCTCGATGGTCAAACAGACGATCCGCCGCGTGTTTCCGGGCTTCAACGAGGAGTACTACGGACAGAGCAACTTCGCCGCAATCCTCGAGGACGCCGCCGAGATCGGCGCCATCGAAATCGAGTTCGACGACAAGCGCGGGAATTACGTGGTCCGCTCGAAGCGGAAGTAGCTCGTGGGACGGGCGGCTTGAGCGCCGGCCGTGGTGAAGCCGGAGAGATTCCGCCGCCGTTCTCGAGTCGCGTCTGTGACCTCGTCGTCGCCGGCTTCGCCCTGTGGACCGTCTGCGCGCACGTGGCCGTGGGCGCCGGCGCGGGCCTCGACGCGCTGATCACCGGCTTCGCGATCGCCGCGGCCGTTGCGGGCTTCGGGCTCGCGCGCTTCTGGAACCCGGCGTCGCAGGCCCTGCCGACCGCGGAGGCCCCGGCCGAGCGGACCCGCAGGGGCTGGATCGTCCAGGGTGTCGGCGGCGCCCTGGGCCTCGCCCTCGCCGGTGCGGCGATCGCCGGAAGCGACGCGATTCCGCTGTGGTGGAGCGTGGTCGGCCTGCTCGGCGGCGCCGCCGTGTGCTTCCTGGTACTGGAGGCGCCGGTCACAGCGGCACCGCTGCGCGGGCGCTGGCCGGAAGTGGCGCTGTGGTGCCTCGCTGGCTGCTGCGTCGTC
>JBHHVG010000573.1:0-1629 GCA_046754165.1 Myxococcota bacterium | reverse complement strand
AACATCGCGCCACCGGGTCGGTCGAGGTTTCCCGTCACGATGTTCAGACAGTCGATCAACCATGTTGCCAGAGTTCCGAAGCTCTGGGTCGAGACGCCCATCCGCCCGTAGCAGACCGCGGACTCGGCTGAGGCGAAGTCGCGCGCCAGGGTTCGTATGACTCTCGCCGGGATGGCCGTCGCACCGCTGACGGCCTCTGGCGGGAAGGGCCGCACCAGATCGCGCAGCCGATCGATCCCCAGCACGAAGCCCTGCACCCGCCGTGCAGAGAACAAGCTCTCCGTGAAGAGGGTGTGGAGCAGGGCGAGCAGCAAGAGCGCGTCGCTGCCGGGCCGGATGAAATGGTGCGCATCGGCGACCTCCGCTGTCTCGCTGCGGCGCGGGTCGATCACGACGATGCGCCCGCCCCGGTCGCGGATCGCTTCGAGGCGTTTCTTGCATCCGGGGCTCGTCATGATGCTGCCGTTCGAGACCACCGGGTTGGCGCCCAGGATCAACAGATGCCGTGCACGATCGAGGTCCGGCAGCGGGTGCAGTGCCTGGGATCCATACAGGAAGTACGACGTGAGCAGGCGCGGCAACGCGTCGACGGAGTTGGAGGTGTAGAGGTTGCGGGAGCGCAGCACCTCCAGGAAGACCTGCGACGTGAGCATGGCGCCGTAGCTGTGCAGGGTCGGGGTTCCGATATAGGTCGCGACCGCGTCGCGACCGTGCTGCTGCTGCAGATCGGACAGGCGCTGCGCGGCTTCATCGAACGCCTCGTTCCATCCGATCTCGTGCCAACGGCCCGCCCGCTTGCGCAGCGGCCGACGCACGAGTTCGGGATCGTCGTGCAGATCCGCGAGGGCGACGCCTTTCGGGCACAGATAGCCGCGGCTGAGGGGATCGTGCGGATCCCCGCGAACCCTGGAGACGCGCGAAGCTTCGACCTCTACCCGCAGCCCGCAGCTGGCTTCGCACAGGGGACAGGTGGCGAAGTGGGTCGTCGGCACGGGCACCTCGGCTCTCGCCGTCCGATTGGCCGGAGAACGCGACGAGAGCTGACGGGAGGGCGGACAGGCTATTTACAATACGCGTACGATAAAATAATGTCAACCCGTGGCTGACGATTCCCGGGATATCCAGCCGAGCGAGCTGGCATCAGGGCCGGGCCGGCGCGCGGTGGGCCGCCCGAGGCGCACGCCCGACGAGACGGACGCCTTCCGCCTCCGCATCATCGAAGCCGCGCGTGAGCTGTTCGTGGAGCAGGGCTTCGAGGCCGTCTCCATGCGCAAGGTCGCCGCGCGCGCGGGCTGCGGGCCCATGACCATCTACCAGGGTTTCGAGAACAAGCGCGCGCTGCTGCGACACATCTGGGGCGACATCTTCGAGGTGGTGCTTCGCCGCTGCACCGAGGCGGTAGACGAGGCCGAAGACCCGCCGGCCGGGCTGCGCGCGCTTGCGAGCTGCTTCATCGACTACTGGCTCGAGCAACCAGACCACTACCGCGTGATCTACCTGAACGAGGATGCGGTCGCCGAGGAGAAAGACAGCAGCTTCGTCGAGAGTTCTCGAATCGTGGAGCGCTTCTCGCTGGTGCAGGACTTGATCTGCCGGGCGATGGCCGAGGGACACATCCGGGCGGGTGAT
>JBHHVG010000572.1:0-1635 GCA_046754165.1 Myxococcota bacterium | reverse complement strand
GACCATCACCAACGGGACGTGGGTGACCTGGACGAAGCCCGGGGGTGTGTGGCCCCAGCGGCCGTGCTCTCCGAGGTGCTCTCCGTGGTCGGCGATCGTCACGATGAGCGTGTCATCGCGGAGACCCAGCCGCTCGAGGTCGGCCAGCAGCTTCCCGAACCAGTAGTCGTTGTCGAGGACCTCTCCGTCGTAGAGCAGCCGCCGGCCCTCGACCGTCGGGTGCTCGACCCATTTCGCGTCGAGTATCCGGGTGTCTGGCTTCACGGGCGTCTTGCCCGGGCCTTCGTCGCGATAGAAGGCGTCATGCGGTGGCTTCGGGTCGTAGACGCCGTGCGGGTTGATGGCGTGGAGATAGAGGAAGAAGTTGCGGTCGCCGTGCTGCTCGAGCCACGGCAGCATGGCCCCGCCGAACAGGGCTTCGCTGGTGGACGCCACGCTGCGGTCGTAGACGTAGCTGAAGCCCTGATGCAGCCCGCCGGCGGGGCCCGCGTTCGAGTTCTGTGGCAGCGACGCCGTCACGAAGCCCTGGCTGCGCATGACCTCCGCCAGGGTGAGATAGCGCTCGTCGAGCACCGTGCTGTGATTGACGACCCCCGTCGCGCTCGGAAAGAGGGAGGTCATGAAGCTGGGGCAGGAGGGGCGCGTCTTCGTCGCTTGAGAGTAGGCGTGCTCGAAGACGACTCCGTCGCGGGCGAAGCGCGTCTTCTCGGGAGATGTCTCGCGTTCATGCCCATACAGAGAAAGGTGATCCGCACGCAGCGCGTCTTCGAGCACGAGGATCACGTTGATCCGGCTCGGCTGGGCACTCGTGACGGCGGGATTGCTCCAGAAGGCGACGTTGCCCCCGGCGCTGTCAGCGCGCAGGGACACCCGAACCTGTCTGCCCGACCACCGGGACAGGTCGATCACCGCGTCGCGCCACGCGCTGGTGTCCGAAACTTCTTCGGCGTGAACGATCTCGACTCCCTCTCCGCCGTCGATCGACGCGGTGAACCGGACCGGATCTCTGTCTTCGAGCACTCCCATGCCGAACCGCAGGGTCGGCTCGTCGTCCGGGACATCGATCTCGTAGTCCAGCACGAGGGGGGTGTTGACGTAGAGGACGCTGCGCATCTCCCTGGCGATGGTCTCGTTGGCTCGCCCTGCGGGCCTGCGCGCGTACTTCTCGCGCTTGGGGACGAAGCGCAGATAGTCGATCTCGACGACGTCGCCGTCGGCGCTCGATGCGAGCAGCCCGAGGCTCCGGATCTTCGATCCGGGTGAGGTCTTCTTCTGGAGGACCGTTCGCGCGTCGATGACGTAGGTGTGGAACTGCCCGTCCGGGATGGTATTGACCGTCAGGCGCGCGATGCGGGCCTTTTCCTTGCGGCGGCCCTCCGCGGTCCCGAGGTCGACGAGGTAGCGGCACCAGTAGAGGATCGCGGTGCTTCCCTTCCGCATCTTGATGCGGAGCTCGATGGCGCCGTAGCCATCCCGGGCTATGGAGATGGGACGATCGGTCACGAGCAGGTCGTTGTTGTGCTGCGTCAGGCGGAGGACGCCGTCGCGGACCTCGAATCCTCCCAGGACCGGACGGAGCCGGATCGCGTCGTCGTCGGTGAACTCGAAGCGGAGCCCGGCATCGCGACGCGCGAC
>JBHHVG010000571.1:0-1664 GCA_046754165.1 Myxococcota bacterium | reverse complement strand
CTAGCAGCAGCCGGTTCCGCTCGTCCTTGCCGCGTGCCGTGCGCAGCTCCGGTACGGCCCCGTAGTGCACGATGGGCGCCTGGATCACCTCGGTTCGGCGGTCCGCGATCGCCCACGCCGCTACGGATTCGTGGACGATGCCCTCGTAGCGGAGGTCGGGTGTGCGGCGCATGAGCCGCGGCAGCAGCATGGGTTCGCCGCGCCGCGCCCGGCCCGACAGGACCTGCTCGGGCCGGGCGTCGAGAGACGCCGCGTCGTGCAGGGGAAGCAGGCCGAGGTCGATCTTCCCGCGCCGCGCCACGGCGCGCAGCACGCGCGCGCCGCGCGCCGTCAGCCGCTCGTCGGCATCGAGCATCAGGACATAGCCCGAGTCGATGCGCGCGAGGCCGGCATTTCGCGCCGCGGAGAAGTCGTCGGTCCAGGCGTGCTCGACGAGCTCCGCGCCGAAGCGCCGGATCATTTCGCGGGTGCCGTCGGTGCTTCCGGTGTCGACCACGACCATGCGGTCGACGGCTCGGCGCGCCGAGGCCAGGCAGTCCGCCAGCATCGCTTCCTCGTCGCGCACGATCATGCACAGCGTCAGCTTGGCCAATCCCTCATCCCCCGATCGCGGCTTCCAGCGGCACGTGAAGCTCCCGGTCGCTCCAGCGGCGTTCGAGTGTCTGGGCCAGCAGGTCGTAGTTGCCGTACTCGGGCACGGATCGACCTTCGCCCCACTTCTCCGCGAAGCGCCGCCAGTTGCGCAGCAGCAGCTGCTCGTGGCGATCGAGCTTCGGGCCCGAGTAGGTCTCGTGGCGCACGAAGACATCGAGGGCGACCCGCACGCGGAAGCCCGAAAGCTGGACGCGAAGGGCGAAGTCGTCGTCCTCGAAGCCCCAGGGCGAGAAACGCTCGTCGAAGCCTCCGATCCGGTCGATCACAGCGCGCCGCACGAGGACGCAGAAGGAGGAGAAGAGGAAGCCATAGCGCGCGCGCCGCCGCTGACGGCCCGCGAGATGGTCTGCGAAGGCGTTGATGGCCTCGAAGGAGTCACCGCCCTCGTAGGCGATCTGCTGCCCGTGGCTCGCGCGGTCGCTCTGCGGGCAGACGCAGCCGACCACGGGATCGACATCGGCGTGGTAGCGCAGGCGTGCGAGCCAGCCCGGCGTGACGACCGCATCGTTGTCCATGAAGACGATCCAGTCGCCCCTCGTGACGGGGATTGCCCGGTTGCGCGCCCGAGGCGCGCCGAGGTTCTCGCCCGTCGCGATCAGCTTCACGTCCGGCTGCTTCTCGAGGAATGCGATGCTGCCATCGGTCGAGCCGTTGTCGACGACGACGATCTCCGTCGGGTAGGCGGGATCCCAGGCCCCGCGCAGGGCCTCGAGGCAGCGGCGGGTCTTCGCGATCGCGTCGTGGGAGACGATCACGACCGAGGTGAGGCCCCCCGGCAGCGGCGCGGCCGCGAGGTAGGGGTCGGGGTCGTAGCCGGCGCCTTCGAGGATCACGCCGCGCGCGAAGGGGACCCCGGACAGGGTCGAGACCAGGGCCGCGAGCTGCTCGAAGATCCCGTGCGGCAGCTCGCGCCCGCGGCACTCCTGCTCCAGACGTTCGAGGCGCGAGACCAGCGCCGTCGCCTGATCGCGGTAGAGCTCGTAGCGGAGCTGGCAGTCGCCCAGGAACGA
>JBHHVG010000570.1:0-1664 GCA_046754165.1 Myxococcota bacterium | reverse complement strand
GGCCGACAGCGCGAGTGAGAGCACCGCGAACCCGCAGATCACCGGGCCCGCCACCCCGTCTCGCTCGGACAGCAGGGCGTAGGCGATCAGCAGCGCGTAGTAGTAGGCGGTGACCTCGAGGAAGATCACGGCGGCGCCGACTCCGAGGACCGCTGCGACCCAGCCTGGCGAGCGAGCGGCAGCGCGCGCGAGAAGCGCCGCGAACAGCAGGCCGCCGACGGCCATCCACCACGCGTTCGCGGAGAAGGCTTCGTCTCGCCCCCGCTTCCATCGCGCCGCCTTCTCGTTCGAGAAATCGTCGGGGATCGCGTTGTCGGAGTCGTAGCTCGCGAGGGTGCGCAGCCCGAGGTTGTTGAGCAGCGGCGTACCCCGGTGGAGGCGGATGTTCTCGACGAAGCGGGGCCAGCTTTCGAATCCGCTCGTCACACCGGAGAGCGGAACGAAGATGAGGAGCGCGAGCCCACAGCCCGCGGCGAACCGCCGATGGGCCGGCGCCGGCCGCCAGGATCGTTCCCGGACCACGACGATGAGCGCCCCGAGCGCGAAGGCGAGAATCAGGACGATCGGGATCAATCGCAGCAGGGCTGCGGTCGCGAGAAGGACCCCCGCGGCCAGGTGCTTCTCCCGCCGCAGCGCGCACAGGCCGGCGACGGCGGCGCACAGCCAGTCCTGCCGCAGATAGCCACCGCCGACGAAGCTGAACTCGCCGAGGCCGTTGGTGCCCCAGAAGATCAGCGCCACGCACAGCACGCGCCAACCGAACGCCCACGCGACGACACCCCACATCACGAGCTGGAGGAGCGGGTCGATGCGGCTGGCCCAGACGATCGACGAGGCGCTCACATCCAGGAAGTTCGCGATCGGGATGGCGAGCACGCCCCAGGCCGGCGGTGCGTTGTAGCCGTGGTCCATCACGAGCCAGCGCCACTTCCACGGCGTGATCCGATCGCGGAACCACGCGACGTCCTGCTGGAACTCCCGCCAGCGTGGCGGATCGAAGTGCGCGGTACACCGTTCCGGATGATCGATGGCGGTGCCGATCGGAACCAGCCGGTTGGACGCGAGGTCGCGGATCAACCACCCCTCGAGGTGCTCGCGCGGAACCGCATTCGCATCCGCCACCGCGGTGCAGGCGTAGAGGCGCGTGTAGCCCAGCTCCCGGAAGTACTTGGCGCCGACGAAGTAGTGGAACTGCTCGTGACCCTGGACGAAGCCGCGGCCCTCGAGCTGGAAGAGGTTCCACCAGCAGAGCGCTCCGACGACCCCGAGCAGAGCCAGCGCTGCATCGCGCAGCTGGAGGAAGCGATCGGCCTCCCCGAGCCGCCGCAGGACTACGCCGGCCAAGAGCAGCGCGGTGGCCGCGCTGCCCACGAACAGCTTGACGAGCGTGACATCCGGCGGGGCCAAGCGGTGATCCTACCGTGGAAGGCCGGCGGTCGGGGGTCCGTTTCGTGCGGAGACCCGAGCGCGACCGGGCGGTCTGGAGCGGGCGGAACGCAGCGCCCGGACCGCGTGGGCGCATCGAGGAGTCGTCCCTTCGACGGCGCGGGGGCTAGTCGTCGTCGCCCAACGCGTCGAGGGCGAGGTTCCCCCAGTAGAAGGGGGTCGACACCAGCATGGCGGGCAGGCTGAAAATGACGGCGAGCGGAATCTCCCAGACGTTC
>JBHHVG010000569.1:0-1666 GCA_046754165.1 Myxococcota bacterium | reverse complement strand
CCCTCGATTGATACCAATCCCGAGATCGGAGAGGATGCGCTTGTTGTCGCGCCAGTCGCCGCGGACTTTGACGTGAAGACCCAGGTAGACTTTCGTCCCCAGGAAAGCCTCGGCGTCCTCGCGGGCAGAGGTCCCGATCTTTTTCATCATCGCACCGCCCTTGCCCACCAGGATCGCCTTCTGCGAATCGCGCTCGACGAGCACGGTCGCTTCGATGCGGGTGAGCGCCGCGTCCTCGTCCCATGCATCGATGATGACCGCGGTCGAGTGCGGCACCTCGTGGCGGGTGAGCCTCAGGATCTTCTCGCGCACCATCTCGGAGACGAAAAACCGCTCGGGAAGATCGGTCAGCGTCTCTTCGGGATAGAGCGGCTCACCCTCGGGAAGGTGGCTCACCAGAACCTGTTCGAGGCGATCGACGTTGTCACCGGTGAGCGCCGACAACGGCACGATGTCGGCGAAGTCGTGCAGATGCCGGTAGCGCTCGATGAGCGGAAGGATCTCTTGCTTCTTGCGGGCGTCGATCTTGTTGATCCCGAGGACGACGGGGCACTCGGCTTTCTTGACGAGATCGAGCACGTGCTCGTCGCCGCGGCCGAACCGCTGCTCGATGTCGACCACCAGCAGCACCACGTCCACGCTCTTCAAGCTCTCAACCGCGGTGTCGAGCATCGCGCGATCCATCTCGCAGCGCGGCTTGTGGATGCCGGGCGTGTCGAGGAACACGAGCTGGGCGTCAGGCCCGTTCGCAACGGCGAGGATACGATTGCGTGTCGTCTGCGGCTTGGGAGTGACGATCGCGACTTTCTGGCCGACGAGCCGGTTCACGAGCGTGGACTTCCCCACGTTGGGCCGCCCGACGATGGAGATGAAACCTGCTCGCAACTAGCTCGTGCCTTCGGTGGCGTGAAGGCGGAATCGCACTTTGTGAATCCGCTGCCCGTCGGCGTCGACGACTTCGATGCGCAGGCCGCCGTGCTCGATGACCTCACCGGTCTTGGGGATGCGGCCGATGACGTCGAGGATGTAGCCGGAGACGGTCTCGAAGCCGGAGCCGTTGACTTCGAGATGCAGCTCGTCGCGGACGTCGTCGATGTCGGCACGACCGCTCACGAGAAAGACATCCTCACGCTCTTTCACGATGTCCTCGTCGACGATGTCGAACTCGTCGTGAATCTCGCCGACGATCTCCTCGAGGATGTCTTCCACGGTCACGAGACCGGAGATACCGCCGTACTCGTCGACGACCATCGCAAACGTCTGGTTGCTCTTTTGGAACTCTTTCAGGAGCTCGGCCACTTTTTTCGTCTCCGGGACGAAGCGGACGTCGCGGATCAAGGGCTTGATCGCCGCGTCCGGATTCGCCTCCGCGAACGCAATGAGATCGATCGCGTAGACGAGTCCTTCGATGTGATCCAAATCGCCACGGTACACGGGGACGCGCCCGTGCTTTTCTTGCATGAACAGCTCACGGACCTCGGCGAGGGTCGCGTCGTGACGGACGGCGACCATCTCCGGACGCGGGATCATGACTTCGCGCACGGCTTTGTCGCCGAGGTCGACGATCGACTGCACCATCCGGCCTTCCTCGCCTTCGAGGATGCCCTCTTCTTCACCGGCTTCGATGAACGCTTGCACATCTTCTTCGGTAACTTCTTCTTCGTCC
>JBHHVG010000568.1:0-1668 GCA_046754165.1 Myxococcota bacterium | reverse complement strand
GTCCCCCTGACGGACTCGGCGCCCGAGTTCATGGCAGAGTTCGTCGAGGCGTACGGCGCCGTGATCGACGGCGATCGGTTGATTCCTCCGGAGCTGGCCTACCTGACCACCTCGATGTTGCGGGCGGTCGTCGTCGACCCCGGCGGCACCGGCTGGCGCCTGAGAGACCTGCGGCGACCGGTCGCCGGCAAGACCGGCACCACCAACGACCAGGCCGACGCGTGGTTCCTCGGCTACTCGCCGGAGATCGTCACCGGCGTCTGGGTGGGCCACGACGAGGGCCGCTTCCTCGGCTACAGGGAGACGGGATCGCGCGCGGCCGCGCCGATCTGGGTCGAGTACATGGCGACGGCGCTCCGCGACCGCCCGATCCGGGACTTCGCAGTGCCGGATCCCATCGTGTTCGCGCGGATCGACCGCAGAACAGGGCTGCTCGCCGACCTCGGCGCCGCCAAGGAGGACGTCGTGTTCGAAGCCTTCCTCCCCGGCTCCGAGCCCAGCGAGCACGCAGAGACCGCGCGCACCACCGCCGAAGGGCGGCGCATGCTCCGCCTGGACGACTTCTAACCTCCCCCGTCCCATCGACGAGGCGGATCGACATCTGAATGGATCGACCGTTCGAAGGCCGACCGACAGCCACCGCTCCCGCCGCACCGCCGCACGCGCCTGCTGCGACCGCGGCGACGCCGAGTGCGGTGGTGTTGGATCTCCAGAGCGTGCTCGCCGCGGCGGTCGGACGCCTCGAGCAGACGATCGGCTGCGAGAGCGCCGCCGCCTGGGCGCTGCGAGAGAACGGCGAGCCCTACGTCGCCGCTGCCTGCTTCACGGGCACCCCCCCCTCCGAGCCGGTGCGCGAGGTCTTCGACGCGCTGGCCGCGCTGCGCGGGCCCGCCGACCTGCGCGACGCGGACCACCCCAAGGAGCTGCGCCGCCTGGCTGGCCACCTGGGCTACTCCGCAGCCACGCCGGTGGCCGCGGCAGACGGCACGCCGCTGGCGGTGCTGCTGGTCGGCGTCGACGGCCGCGACGATCCGCGCCACACAGCACGCGCGCTGGCCGCCTTGGAGGCCGCGCGGCGCCGGCTCGAATCGCCGCTGGCCGCGGCACTCGCCATGGGGCGCCTGTGCGCGCTCGACGCGGAGGTCCAACGCCTCGACCGGCTCGCGCTGCTCGGCCGCATGGCGAGCGAGATCGCCCACGAGATCCGCAACCCGCTGGTATCGATCAAGACCTTCCTCCAGCTGCTTCCGGAGCGCCGCAACGACCCGGAATTCTTCGCGCGCTTCCTCGACATCGCGACCGAAGAGATGCGGCGGGTCGAGCGCCTGCTCGACCTGGTGATCGGTCACGCGCGCCCGGCGCAATCCGGCGGCGAAGAAGGCGCGTGCAGCGTGGGCGCCGTCCTGGCGTCGGTTTCCGAATTCGTCGACCACCTCGCGACGAAACGCAGCATCGACCTCACATGCGACGCCGGCGACGCGCTCCCGGAAGTCCAGCTCGCGGACGACGCCCTGCGGCAGGTGATCCTGAACCTGGCCCTCAACGCGATCCAGGCGTCGCCGGACGGCGGCGCGGTCCGGATCCGCGCACGGGCCGACGGCGCAGGCGTCGCCATCAGCGTGCGCGACACGGGCCCCGGCGTGCCCGCGGACGCCCGCAGCCGGATCT
>JBHHVG010000567.1:0-1670 GCA_046754165.1 Myxococcota bacterium | reverse complement strand
GCTTCATCCGCTTCCGGTACGTCGCCGTCACCGCCGAGTGCGACGTTCTCGAGCAGCACACGGCCGTTGCGGTCGCGCACTTCGCGGATGAAGATCGCGTGGCTCCGGCGGCCCAGGCGCGGGTAGACGGCGTAGGCGCGGGTCAATTCCAGCAGGGACAGATCGCTCGAACCGAGCGCCAGGGACAGATCCCGATTGAGCGGCGACTCGATGCCGAGGTGGCGCGCGTAGTCGATCACGAAGTCGACGCCGACGTCGCGGGAGAGGTGAACCGTGGCGTTGTTGACCGACCGCACCAGCGCCTCGCGCATGGTGATCGGCCCGTAGAAGGTGCCCTTGTAGTTGCGCGGCCTCCACACGAAGCCGCTCTCCTCGTCGGTGTAGACGATGGGCCGGTCGAACAGGATGGACGCCGGCGTGTAGCCCTTCATCAGCGCGGCGGAGTAGATGATCGGCTTGAAGGCCGAGCCGGGCTGGCGCTGCGCCTGGGTGACGCGGTTGAACTTGCTCTCGGCGAAGTCGGTGCCGCCGACCATTACGAGGACCTCGTCCGTCTCGACATCGAGGGAGAGCAGCGCCGCCTGGACGATGGGCTTCTGGACCAGGCGGATCCGCGGCAGGTCGCCGTCGGCCGGCCGGGCGGCGGCCTCGTCTCCGTCTTCTTCGGGCAGGATCCGCTGGAAGTGCGCGACGTCACCCCGATGGAAGACCTCGTCGATCGAGCGCACGGGGATCGGCGCCTTCTTCGGAACCGGAGTGCGCGCCCAGCGCACGTCCGACAGCGCGACCCGGCCGCGCAGGTTCGAGGCGAAGGCCACGTCGGCGGTCGCCGCGTCGCGGTCGATCGCCGTGACGACCCCCAGGTAGGTCTCGTCGGCCGCCAGCACCGGAGCGACGGGCCACTCCGGGGAGTCGCCCACGGGATCCGCCGCGGCCCATCTGTCAGCTTCGGGGGCGAAGCCGTTGGCCGTGGCGAGGCGGGCGATCTCCTCCGGGAGCTCGTCGTCGGCGACCCGCC
Source organism: Myxococcota bacterium (assembly GCA_046754165.1). GTDB lineage: Bacteria > Myxococcota_A > UBA9160 > UBA9160 > SMWR01 > JAFDEI01. Next base: position 652 of record JBHHVG010000567.1, on the reverse strand, counting down.
GCAGGGGGCCGCGATAGCCCTGGCGCCGGTCGAGCTCCCGCACGCCCTTCTGCACCGCCGCCACGGCGGCGCGCTGGAGCTCGACGTCGAGGGTCGTCTCGATGGTGAGACCTCCCCGCAGAACGGCCTCGCCGCCGAGGCGGTCGAACAGCAGCCGCCGCACCTCTTCGGTGAAGTAGCCAGCCGCCGGTTCGTCGTCGGTGGCGTCCGCCGCCACCAGAACGGGCGGCGCCAGCAGGGCGGCGGCGTGGGTCTCCGCGTCGATCATCCCTTCCTGGAGCATGCGCCCGAGCACATAACGGCGCCGGAGCTCGGCGGCCTCCGGGTGCCGGAGGGGCGAGTAACGGGACGGTGCCTTGGGCAGCCCGGCCAGCAGCGCCCCCTCGGACACGTCGAGTGCGCTCACCTGCTTGCCGAAGTAGGTGCGAGCGGCTTCGCCGATGCCGTAGGCGCCGTGTCCGAAGTAGATCTGGTTCAGGTAGAGGTAGAGGATGTCCTGTTTCGAGAAGCGTTGCTCGATGCGGTGCGCCAGGATCATCTCGCGGATCTTGCGGCGGAGCTTCCGCTCGGGTGAGAGCAGCAGCCCCTTGCCCCTCTGCTGGGTGATGGTGCTGGCGCCCTGCTTGATCTCCCCGCCGGCGCGGAGGTTGAC
>JBHHVG010000566.1:0-1710 GCA_046754165.1 Myxococcota bacterium | reverse complement strand
GCCGGCCACCGGACGGGTCGGTTCCATTGCCTCCGGCGATCGCGGCGCAGCTCCGGGTCGAGGTCGACGTACTTCGCGGAAGGCAGCGACAGGCCGGCCGGCTTCACATTGCGCATCCATTCGTGGTAGAGCGCGTAGCTCTCGCGGTGAAACAGCTCGATCCAGGGGCGCTCGCGCTCGAGGATGCCGCGGATCTCGCGAATGATCGCGAGCCGGCGCGGCCCGTTCTCGAGATTCTTCATGGCGAGGAAGCGCTCGTTGAAGGCGGCGTCGTCGAAGTTCGCGGTATTGGGCCCGCCGCTGTTGGCCTGTGCCATGGGCCCCCACAGCAGGAACAGGAAGTTCTCGGGGTCCGGGTAGTCGGCGATCCAGCCCCACATGAAGATCTGGTAGGCCCCTTCCTTCACCTTCTGCCGGAACTTGTTGTAGTTGGTCGCGGCGATCTCCACGTCGAGGCCCAGCTGGGCCCAGCGTCCGACGAAGAACTGGAAGCGCAGGCGGGCGTTCGTGGAGGTGTCTCCCAGGTCGAAGCTCAGGTGCAGGGGCTTGCCGGTCTCCGGATCGATTCCGTCGGGATAGCCGGCGTTCCGCAGCCGCTCGCGGGCTCGCTCGAGATCGGGCTGGCGGTACGGATTCCGGTAGGCGGCTTCGTAGCCGTAGATGCCCGGGGGAATGGGCGACTGGGCCGCTACACCGCGACCGTTGTTGAAGATGCGGTTGAACTCCGTCACGTCGATGGCGAGGCTCATCGCCTGGCGCAGCGCTCGCCCGCGCTCTCCGGCGGGTCGGCCGATCACCGGGTCGTTCATGTTGAAGCCGATGTAGTAGATGTCCGGATCCACCGACTTCTCGAGCTTCATTCCGCGGGCCTCCATCTCCTCGGACAGCCCGCCCTCGTGGATGATCTTGTCGAAGCTCTCGTGAATCACGCCGGCGGCATCGTAGTAGCCCTGAAGGAACTTGTTGAACGCGGGGATGTGCTCCTTCTCCATGCGGAAGTCGATGCGGTCGAGGAAGGGCAGCGGCTGCCCGACGTAGTCCGCCGTGAGGCGCCCCTGCGCCGCATCGACGGGCTCTCCCTCCGAGGGGTAGACGGCCCCGGGGGCCCGCCATTCCGGGTGCTGCACCCCGTACCAGTTGGCGTTGCGGGACAGCACGATGCGGCTGCGCTTGTCGAAGTGCGTCACGGCGAATGGCCCCGTGCCGACCGGATGGTCCTTGAAGAACGCACGACCGTCCTGTCCGTCGTAGTACGCCACCGCCTCCCAGGGAATCGGCGCGGTGAACGGCATGGCGAACCAGTAGAGGATCTGGGGATAGGGCTCGGCCAGGACGACGGTCAGCTTCGTCGCGCCGTCGACACGCAACCCCGCAACGCCGCCGGCGCGGGCGTACTGCTCGTCGATTCGCAGCTCCTCGAAGGCGGGGTCCGCGTCGCGCAGCGCCTTCAGGCGTTCGGCGAACTCCCGAAAGCCCTCGATCTTCGCGAAGGTGGCGATCACCGGGCTGGTCACGGCGGGATCGGCGATGCGCATCAGCTCGAAAGCGACATCGGCGGCCACCACCTCGCGCGTGTCGCGACCTCCGCCGGCGACCGAGAAGCAGGCGTCGGGTTGGTAGACGATGCCGGGCCGCAGCGCGAAGTCATAGGAAACCCGCCCGTCACCCAGGTCGACCCGCTTCGGAACCGCGCGGGCCAGGCCGGGAATC
>JBHHVG010000565.1:0-1715 GCA_046754165.1 Myxococcota bacterium | reverse complement strand
AGGAAGGCGCCGCCGATCGAATAGGTGGGCTCGGAGAACGCCACCTCCCGGCAGCGCTCGGGGGTCACGTACATGCCGGCGGCGATCAGGTCGAAGCGTCCGGCCTTGAGGCCCGGAATCATCGAGCCGAACTCGGTGAGGACACCCTCGATCTTCTCGATGCCCATCCGTGCGAGCACGGCGCGCGCGATCTCCGGCGCCTCGCCGGTCAAGCGGCCACTCTCGGGATCGACGTAGGCATAGGGGGCCTCGTTCGCGAAACCGACGCGGGCCGCGCCCTCGCGACGCATGCGGTCGAGGGTGGACTCGCCATCCCGTCCCGCTGGCGAGCAGGCGACGCCGAATGCGGCGGCCAGCAGGATGGCGAGACACCGCACCCTGTGCAGACGGCCGGCCAAGGCCTCAGTCCGTTCCGATCGGTCGGAAGTCGCGGCTCGCGATGTACTCGGGCCGGGGCCCGAGGCCACTGAAGGGCTCGACCAGGGCGTTCTCGACGCTGTTGTACACGAAGAAGACGTTGCTCCGCGGGTAGGGGGTAATGTTCCCGTTCGAGCCGTGCATGGCGTTGCAGTCGAAGAAGACGACCGAGCCCGCCGGCCCGGTGGGGGCCTCGATGCCCTCGCGCTCGGCGAGCCAACGCAGCGTCTCGCGGTCGGGCACGCCGTACTCCTGCTTCCGCAGGGAGACGCGATGATGATCTTTGGGCGTCGTCCCCGGACAGGACACGTAGTGGCGGTGGGAGCCGGGCATGACCATGAGGGGCCCGTTGAAGGGATGGTTGTCGGTCAGGTTGATCGAGACCGAGAGCGCGCGCATGCGCGGCATGCCATCCTCGACGTGCCAGGTCTCGAAGTCCGAGTGCCAATAGAACTCCTTGCCGTCGAAGCCGGGCTTGAGATTCGCGCGCGACTGGTGGACGTAGACGCGGCTGCCGAGGATCTGCTCCGCGACCCCGACCAGTCGTCGGTCGGCCGCCAGGCGCGCGAAGGTGGGATGGTCGCGGTGAACGCGGAAGATCGAACGGATCTCTTCGCCGTCCGGCTCGCGGATGACCTCCGGCGAGGGATCCCCCTCGCGACGCGAAACCTCTCGTCGCAGCTCCTCGGCGAGGCCCTGGGCCTCGCCTTCCACGCGGAGGCGGTCGAAGAAGAGGAAGCCCTCGCGCTCGAAGCGGAGGAGCTGCGGAGGGCGCAGGGGCCCGGGCACCCCCGTCCGCGGAGACGCGTAGACGACGGGATCCTTGCGCTCCATCACCGCGGCCCCGCCGCCGACCCGGGAGGGATAGACGTCGCCGGGCCGCGGGAGACTACGGTCGCTGGCTGCCGCGCTCACTCGGTCTCCTCCGGAAGGGGCGTCGAGGGCGGATACGCGCCGTCGGGACCGTGGACCTCCTGGCCGTTGCAGGGTGGATTGAAGACACAGACCATCCGCATGCGTGTCTTGGCCCGCAGCACGTGATGTTCGTGCCCGTCGAGAGCGTACAGCGTGCCCGGCTGGATCGCGTAGATCGGCCCGTCGGGCAGGACCTCGATCTCGCCTTCGCCCTCGATGCAGTAGACGGCTTCGAGATGGTGGCGGTACCACATCGGAGTCTCGGTGCCGGCGTGAATGACGGTGTCGTGCATGGAGAAGCCCATACCGTCCTTCGCCAGCAGGAAGCGGCGACTTTCCCAGGTATCGGCTCGGGTGTGGCGCTCGGTGTCGACGAGGTCGCC
>JBHHVG010000564.1:0-1717 GCA_046754165.1 Myxococcota bacterium | reverse complement strand
GGCCTCCTTGCGGCGCAGCCACCAGCCCGGGTCTGGACGCGGCGCGGTCAGCGCGGAGCGCAGCTCTCCGACCAGGCGCCGGGGCGTTCTCGGAGGCAGCAGCTTGGCGATGCGGGCTGCCAACCGCCGATCCGCGGGACCCGGCGGGCCACCGCCGTCCAGGAAGCCGAAGAGCGCGTCGATCCCCTGTGGAGCCGATACCTCGAGCGCTTCCAGGGGAACGTCACCCCGACGGCGCATCCGCAGGGCCAACGTCACCGCGTCTCGTGTCTGCGGCGTCGCCAGCGGGTGGTCCGCGCCGAGGGCGAGGAACGCGTCAACCCGCGCGGCGTGGCCGGGAATGCAGCGGCCAGCCTCCGAGAACGCGATGAGCGGCAGGTCGAGGATCATGCGGGCGAGGGCCAGGCGGTGCGCCTCTTCGTCTTCGCGCCAGCAGCGCACCACGGCCCACGGGTTCCCGAACACCGACTGGCGGCCAGCGCGGCGATCGAAGTGCTCCGGGAAGGCTTCGAGCACGTCGGGGCCGACAGGTGCGGCTCCGGCGAGCCGGGCCTCGACGAACTGGAAGCGTCGTGGCAGACGCCGGAGCGCAGACACGGCGGAGATCGAGACATCGATGTGGAAGAGCGGCGACACCTGGGACGCCTCTAGCTTCTCCACAGCGCGTGAAAATGCGGCAACCGGACCGGAGCGCGCGGCGAAGGCGAAGGCGTCGATGTCGGAGAGCAGCCGCGCGCCGCTCCCCTCCCCGCGCCAGACGAAGTCGCCGGTCGCGACGCTCCCGCTCAGTACCAGGGCGCGAAGGCCTGGAATATGGGCGTGGGCGCTCTCCACCAGTGCGTCGAGCAGATCGCGCACGGCCGCGGGATAGCCGTGTCGGTCGCACAGCGCGTCGATGCCCGTCAACGCGTGGGTGTCCGTGCGAGTGCGCGGAGCGAGGCGGCTGCGCGCTCCGGCGGCGGTCGCGGCGCAAGTCGACGAGCGCGACCCATCGGGTCAGTCCGAGAGGTGCCTGGCGAGCACCCGGTAGAAGTCGCCGGCGCGGACCGTTCCCTCGAAATCTCCGGCGCGATTGCTCAAACAGATGCCGTGCTGGCTCGGATAGCGCGGATGATGCCCGTGCATGCCCGCGGAGGGCTTGGGGCCCCAGAAGCTCGGGATGAACTGGTGCCCCTCGAGTGTGTGGTATATGAGATCACCAAACTCTGCGCGGGTGATGCCGTCGATCCTCCGCTCCTCGTCCGAATAACGCTCGATGCCGTGCAGCTCGTCGAGGTAGTCGCGGATCCTCCCAAGCAGATCGTCCTCTCCGCACCACACCCGCAGGATCGTTCCCTCGCTGAAGTAGGCGTACGTCTGCCGGCCGGGTGATCCGAAGCGGGCCTCGAGATCGACGCGGACGTGGTGCTCGATGTTCGACATGCCGTGGTCGGACACGACGAGCACGGTCGCGTCCGGGACCTTGGCGAGAAACGCCTCACTGAGCCGCCGGATGAACTCGTCGTTCTTCGCCAGCATGGCGTCGTAGGGCGCGGACGCCACGCCGTCCCAGTGCGAGGAGTGATCGATGCGTGTGAACGTCACGAGCACGTGGCCCGGGTCGTCTTCGCGCTCGATGTGATCGAGGGTCGCTCGAAAGGCATCCTGGTCGCGCCGCTCGATGACCGGGAAGCTCGAGTGGAGGAAGACCTTGAGACCCGGGGTGTCGAGCAGCGAC
>JBHHVG010000563.1:0-1726 GCA_046754165.1 Myxococcota bacterium | reverse complement strand
CAGATGGGCGGGGTTCGATTCAGGCGCCCGTGGATCCGGCGGACCGCCCGGTCCACGTTTCGGGTCGTGCGCTTCGGGTTCGCCGGGGTGGACTGCGCGAGCAGTCCCTGGAAAGGGTTCGCTCTCCCCTGGTGCAACCGCCAGCGCTCACACAGCGCAGCGCCGGTAGCGGGCAGTCCACCGAGCAACGCGTGAACCCGATCTCGGTGCGCCCGGAAGCGCCTGGCGATCTCCTGCTCCTCGGCCCGCGTCAGGACGCTCAGATCACCGATGTCGCCGAAGTAGCGAGCCAGTGCCGACGCGGCCGGATCGATCGCTTCCTTTCCGGGGGACGACGGCGCCGAGCCCCCAAGCTGCATCGCATCCTTCGTATACCTTCCCGTGGTCAAAGGCCCTCACCTGCCCTGAATCTGTCGTGTGGAATCGATCGGAACGCCGTTGTAACGCAGGACGCTGAATGCTGCAACAATCCGAAATCATAAGGATTAATCGCCCTTCCAACCGAACCAGAGTACCGGAATGCCCCCGTCGAGTTGCATCTTCTTCGTTCCTTCTCTAAATAATCGCTCTCTATGAGTTTGTCCCGTTCCCAAGGGGGGGGGCTGGTGCGGGGGTCCCAGCGAAGTCGGTCGCGGCACGTCGCCGTCCCGACAGCCCCCGCGCCAACTCCGCGACCCGCGTCCGCTGCGGACCCTCCGCGGCTGCGCCCGCCGAGCCCAGAAGACGCCGCATCCGTCTGGCAGCTGGTCGGCGGCTCGGGCGTACTGGACCTGAACTCCCCGTACGCGTATCTGCTTCTGTGCAGCGACTTCTCGGGGACGAGTGTCGTTGCGGAGACTTCGGGCGGCATCGTCGGCTTCGTCGGCGCCTATCGCCCACCGCCTCGCCCCGACTCGGTGTTCGTCTGGCAGATCGTCACCGCTCCCGAGCTGCAGGGGGGCGGACTCGGCGCGAGCCTGCTCGAGGCCCTGCTGGACCGGAAAGCGTGCCGCGACGTGCGCTTCCTGGAAGCCACCGTGACGCCCTCGAACGAGCCGTCGCGGGCTCTGTTTGCGGGCTTCGCGCGACGCCGCGGCCTCCCGCTCGCGGAGCTCACGGCCTTCGGTGCCGAACTCTTCCCGAGCGAACACGAAGAGGAGGTCCTCGTTCGCATCGGCCCCCTCGCCCCACCGACTTCTCATTCGGAGGAACCCTGAGTGCACGTCTTCGAACGTCTCGAATCCGAGGTCCGCGGCTACTGCCGCTCCTTCCCTGCGGTCTTCGATCGCGCCCTCGGATCCCGCCTGTTCGATGAGAAGGGCCGCCCCTACATCGACTTCTTCAGCGGCGCCGGCGCGCTCAACTACGGGCACAACCACCCGCACCTGAAGCGGCGGCTCCTCGACTATCTCGAGCGAGACGGCATCACGCACGCCCTGGACATGGCCACGGCCGCGAAGCGAGACCTCCTCGAGCGCTTCGAGGAGGTGATCCTGCAGCCCCGCGGCCTGGACTACAAGATCCAGTTTCCCGGCCCGACGGGCACGAACGCCGTCGAGAGTGCGCTCAAGCTCGCCCGCAAGGTGACGGGGCGCGAGAGCATCGTGAGCTTCACCAACGCCTTCCACGGCATGACGCTGGGCTCGCTCTCCGTCACCGGCAACGGCTTCAAGCGCCGCGGCGCCGGCGTGCCGCTCGTGCACGTCTCGGCCATGCCCTTCGACGGCTACATGGGCGAGGACGTGGA
>JBHHVG010000562.1:0-1730 GCA_046754165.1 Myxococcota bacterium | reverse complement strand
CGGGCTCTCGTGGATGACGGAACCCGGGTTCGTCGCCTACGGCACGGCCAAGGCGGCCCTCAGCTTCATGACCCGACAGCTCGCCGCGGAGTTCGCGCCGAAGGTCCGGGCGAACGCCATCGCGGTCGGAGCCGTCGCCACCTCGGCGTTGGCGCCCTTTCTCGACGACGATCTGCGCTGCAAGATGGAGGCGAAGACGCCCATGGGACGGATCGGCGAGGTCGAGGACATCTCCCTGATGGCGCTGTACCTGGCCTCGCCCGCGTCGAGCTGGGTGACCGGAAAGGTGATGGAGGTCGATGGCGGCACCGAGTCGACCAACTGGCCGTTCGACTCCTGAGCCAGCGCGCGCGAGCGACCGCCCGGTCCGCCACCGCGCCGGTTGCCGCGTCCCGGGGATCGCGCGGCCTCGTGCTCTCGGAGCCTGTCGGTGTCGACCGGGAGAACGGGCTCAGGCGGCGCTTCCGCCGCCGAGCTGCCTCGCGAACGCGACGTGGTCGTCGTAGGGCGGGCCGGCGCCGCTCGCCCGCCGCCCCCCGGAGTAGCGCGCCTTGAAGCGGGCCATGCGGCGGAGGCTGGCTTCGAGCGCGGCGTCGGGAAGCGTCTCGAGGACCGCCAGCACGCCGTCTCGCAGCGCCCGGCTGCGGCACACCAGCAGCGAGTCGACTCCCGCCCCGAGAGCTCCGCGTGTCAGCTCCTCGGGGGAGAAGTGGTCCGCGACAGCCTTCATCTCGAGGTCGTCGCCGAAGACGAGCCCCTCGAAGCCGATCTCGTCCCGCAGCAGTGCGATGGCCGCCGGGCACAGCGTGCTGGGAAGCTCCGGGTCGAGCGCTGGCAGCACGATGTGCGCCGTCATGACGCTCGCCACGCCGGCCCGCGCCGCGGCGGCGAAGGGCACGAGCTCCACCGCCCGCAGCCGCTCGAGGTCGCGCTCGAGACGCGGCAGCTCGACGTGGCTGTCGATCGCGGTGTCGCCGTGCCCCGGGAAGTGCTTGGCGCAGGCGGCGACGCCCGCGCCCTCCAGGGCCGCGATGAAGGCCGCGCCGTGGCGCGCCACGACGTGCGGGTCCCGCGAGAAGCTGCGATCCCCGATGATCGCCTGCTCGGGCCCGCCGTCGACGTCGACGCACGGCGCGAAGTCGAGGTCGACGCGCAGGTCCGCGAGCTCGCGGCCGAGGGCGCGCGCGACCGCCTCGGTGTCCGCGACGCCGCGGCGCTCGCCCAGCCGCCGCATCGGCGGCCACTCGGTCCAGGGCGACCGGCAGCGCTGGACGCGGCCGCCCTCCTGATCGATGGCGACGGTCAGTGGGCAGTCGTCGGGTGCCCGCGCGTGGAGGTCGTCGGCCAGGGCCCGCAGCTGCTGCGGCGATTCGATGTTGCGCGCGAACAGCACGACGCCCCCGACGCGGCCCTGGGCGACGAGCGAGCCGAGATCGTCGGGAACGTCCAGTCCGTCGAAGCCGACGAACAGGAGCTGCCCCGGCTGCTCCGCGGCGGTCATGCGCGAAACCGTACCCGAGCGGGTCGCCCTGGGCCCGGAGTCGCGAGGGCGGGAACCGCCTCGACTCGATAGACTGTGTGCCTCCCAGAGGCTCTCGAAGCGATCCAGTGAAATCCGGAAACGAGCGGGATGACAGCGGAACGGCGGGCGGCGACGAAGCGCCCGGCGGGGGTCCGGCCGCGCCGACCCTCGCCGCCCTGCCGCCCCCGGGGCCGCGGACCCTCGGGCT
>JBHHVG010000561.1:0-1735 GCA_046754165.1 Myxococcota bacterium | reverse complement strand
CGGCGAGCGCGAGCCACAGCGGGATCGGGTCGCCGGCGGCGGGGATTGCCGCGACCTGGAACGAGCTGGCGCGGTCCGCCACGAGCTCGATCGCGAGTACTCCCAGAGGACGAGGGAGCGGAATCTCTGCAAAGGCCCCCGGCGGCACTCGGACGCCAGGAACGAGCGGCGACGCGGCAAGCTCCCGACCGCTGGCGCCGTCGACGATGCGCGCGGTCGTCGCTTCGACGCGCTGGTCCCACGACCACTGGGATCCGAAGACGAGCGCGACCAGCGGCACCGCGATCAGGCTTCCGAGCAGCCCCCGCGCGCTCGTGCTCACGGCGTCTCCCGGCCGAGACGATCCCGCAGCCGGTTCACCATCTCGGCGACCGCCGGCTGGCCGGGCGCGAGCTCGAGCGCACGCTCGTAGGCGTCCAACGCCTCTTCTCGTCGCCCGAGGCGCCGGTACGCGTTGCCGAGGGAGAAATGCACGTGCCAGCGGTGATCGAGGGGGCCTGCGGCGGCCTGGAACTGCTCGAGGGCATCCGCGAAGCGCTGCTGCTGCATGAAGCGCTTGCCGTAGTTGAAGCGCTGGTGCGCGGCCTGGGATGCGAGCACGTCACTCCAAGAGGTGAGCGAGTAGGCGGCGAGGGCCAGCGCGGGCGCGAGCCACATCCAGAAGCCGTGGCGCGCCTGGCGGAAGCGATCGATCGCCGCGACGAGGCCGCAGCCCGCAAAGCCCGCCAGCACCGGAACCGCCGGTACGCGGTAGCGAGAGGAGAAATAGAAGATCAGCACGGATGCGAGGTTCGCCAGTACGAAGCCGTAGAGCAGCGCGTGCTCCGGCCGGCCCAAGCCGGTCTGACGCGCGCCCAGAAAGGCGAGCGCGAAGATCACGCCGAAGGGAAGCGGCATCGCCCACAGAGCCGGAAACCAGCGTCGCTCCACCGGCAGCACGTACTCGGTCGAGAGCTCATCGCTCGTGGTCCAGAATCGGAGCTTCTTCGCGAGCAGCAGCGCCGCGCCGGCGGGATGGGAGCGCAGGTAGTCGAGCCCCCTCCCCATCCAGTAGGCGCTGACGTCGGCGTTGGTGAGTCCGGGTCCGAGCTCTTTTTCGGCGTACGTGCGGGCCTGGGCGCGCATGTCCCGCGGCGTACCCCGGAAGCCCGGAAGAATCGTGTAGCCTCCCTGGGCGCGCTCGTTGTTCGCCTGGTAGAAGGTAATGCCGGCCTGCGACGAGATCACGATCCACTCGCCGGCGACGCTCAGATTGCGCAGGGTCGCGGGCGCGATGGCGGCGGCGATCCCGGCGGTCAGCAGCAGCGCCGCAGGCAGCCGCGCCGTGTCGATGCCGCGTCCCCCCTCCTTCGGACGACGCCCGTCCCACGCGAGCCACAGCACCGCCACCGGCACGAAGAGCAGCGTGTTGGGCCGGGCGAGACACGCCATCCCCAGTACCCATCCGGGCAGGAAGGCGGCGAAGCGCCAGGACCTTTCGCGGGCGGTGAGCAGGAGCAGCAGGCTCGCGAGGCTCAGGAACACCGCCAGCGTCGAGGCCATCACCTTCAGCTCGAGCATGGCGAGCTGCCCGTAGAGGCCGAGCAAGGCGGCGGCGGCGAGCGCCGGGCGGACGCCGAAGCAGCGGCGGGCGAGGAACGCGGTCAGCGCGACCGCGCCGAGGCCCAGGATCTGTTGGACCAGGAAGATGGGCGCCGTCCCCTGGCCGAACAGCAAGCGCACACCTGCCAGGAAG
>JBHHVG010000560.1:0-1739 GCA_046754165.1 Myxococcota bacterium | reverse complement strand
GGCGTCACGGTGACCTGCGACAACTTCCGCACCACGCAGATCCTGGGCGGCGAGACAGTGAAGACCGTCAACCAGGACAAGGGGCAGGCGACCGCGGTGCGCGAGGTGATCGAGGCCGTTCGGTCGGGCTCGGCCTCTCCGATTCCCTTCGGCGAGATCGCGGCGGTCACCCGCGCCACCTTCGCGATCAACGAGTCCGCGCGGTCCGGCCGCGTCGTCGAGATCTCCAGCGGTTTTCCGACGGAGCCGGACCGAGGCGACCCGGACGGCCCCGCGACCTCCGGGTCGGAAGATCGCTAGGACGCGCCGTGCCGCGAGCCCACCAACGCGCGCTCGGCGAGTGCACCACCGCCGGTGCCTGAGCGACCGTCGATACTCGTCGTCGGGGGCGGCAACCTCGAACGCGCGGCGGACGGAAGCTGGGCGACCAAGGTCCCGATCGCGGCCTACCTCGACGAACTCGCGGACCACTTCGGTGGCTGCGTGTGGATCGCCCAGGCCTACGGCACCTGGGGCGACGACCGTGGCCAGGGCACGTCCGGCGTCGCCGGCCACCTCGACCCGGCGAAGATCCGGGCGATTCCGTTCGCGGGCCGACTCTCCCGCGCCCCGCAAAACTGCCTGCTGATGCTCCGACAGCTGCGCGGCTGCGACTTCGCCGTCTTCTTCCTGCCGGCGGCGCTCACGATGATCCCGGCGCTGCCGTTGGCCCGGCTGTTCACCCGGCGAATCGCGGTCTACGTGGCCGGCGATTTCGCGGCCCCGCTCGCGGACGAGGGAAGTGTCCGGGGAAGGCTCTGGGGGAGCTTCTATCGCGCGACCTTCCGCGCGGCGATCCGCATGGCGGGCGTCGTGATCGCCCGCGGGCGCTACCTCGCGGACATCTCGCGACGGCTCAACCGCCGCGTCGTCGAGACCGTCCCCCTCGGCCACATGCAGCCCGGCGAGCTCCCGCCCGCGGTCGAGCCGACACCAGACGCGCCCCGGCGGATCCTCTACATGGGCCTGATTCTCGAATCGAAGGGAGTCGGCGACCTGCTCCACGTGATGAAGATCCTGGGCGATCGGCGGCCGAGTCCATCGATCCAGCTCGACCTGCTGGGCGACGGGCCGGACCGCGCCCGATTCGAAGCCCTGGCCGGCGAGTTCGCTGTCTCTCTGCGCGTGCGCTTTCACGGCTGGGTCGAGGATGCGGATCGCGTCAACGCCTTCCTGTCGAACGCCCACGTCGTGGTCATGCCCAGCTCGACGCACGCCGAGGGCGTGCCGCGGGTGATCGACGAGGCCCTCGTGCGCGGAGTTCCGGTGGTGGCGACCCGCATCGCCGGCATGCCCGAGGAGTTCCGCGACGGGGAGGTGCTGCTGGTAGACCCGGGCGCGCCCCACCAGCTGGCCGACGCGGTCGAGCAGATCCTCTTCGAGCCGGACGTGCGCCGGCGATACCTCGACGGCGCCATGAGGCGGCGAGAGCACTGGCAGGGCTGCGCATCCGCCGCGGACCAGCACGCTCGCATCCTGCGCGGAGACAGCGACGGAGACCGGGCGGAGCGCTGCTAACCCGACGCAGGATAGAGGCGACGGCGGCCCTCGCGGTAGACGCGGAGCGCGTCGGCCAGGAACGCCGCACCCTCGCCGCTGGGCCCGGCGACGCCCGCGAAGGCGCCCAGCAGCGGAGGCAGGCCCGGCGGCGGCGGTCCATCCGCCCCCTCTCTCTGAAACCGCAGCAGGCCGATCAGCGC
>JBHHVG010000559.1:0-1750 GCA_046754165.1 Myxococcota bacterium | reverse complement strand
AGCCGGAATGACCCCACTGCTCGTAGCCGTGGATGATGACTTCCGTGTCGGTATGGGATCGGAAGGTGTGGCCCTTGCCCTCGAGCTCGACGCGAAGCTCGCGAAAGTTGTAGATCTCGCCATTGAACGCGATCCACACGCGGCCGTCTTCATTGCACATCGGTTGCCGACCGTCGGCGGAGAGGTCGATGATCGACAGCCGGCGGTGCCCGAGCCCGATGTTCCCGTCCACCCACGTGCCCGCATCGTCCGGACCGCGATGCGTCATGGTGTCGGTCATCGCCCGCAGCAGATCCTCGTCGACCGCGGATCCGTCGGTCGCGAGATATCCGAGAATTCCGCACATGAGGACGTCACCCGAACCGGACCGGAAGTGCGAGTCGGTCGCGTCCGGCGCCGCGGACTCTAACACACGACCCGGTGCGTCCGCGCGGCAGCGCGCACGTTCCGTCTTCGGTTTCCGCGTTCGTTCACCGCGCCGCGGCGCATCAGCGCCGGTGTCGGATCAACTCGAGCAGCACCGCGGCGTAGACGAGAACGGGAACGAGCGACGCAGGCCAGAACAGGCCGGCGGACAGCAGCGCGAAATGCGAGCCGACCGCCAGGCCGCCGGCCCCGAAGACCCATGCCGCGTTGCGCAGCGCGTCGCCCGGATCGAGCAGGTCCCAGGCCGGGAAGGCTTCGGCAACCACCAGCGCGAGCTCGCCCAGCACGAGTGCGAGCACGGCGCCCTGTACGCCGAGCTGCAGAGTCAGCGTGACCACCAGGAACACGGTCGCCACCAGGGCGATGACCGTGGCCCTGGCCCGCGAAGCCTGACGGCCGGCAGCGGTCAGGGTCATCCCCAATGCGCCGCTGGCGAACTGGAACACGAGGTAGAGGGTGCCCAGCTGGAGGTAGGGGAAGAGGGGCTCGAGCTCCTCGCCGTAGATCCAACGCACCAGCGGCTTCGAGATCACCACCAGGACCACTGCGGCGGCCCCGGCGAGCACCAGCAGGATGCGGAGGGAAGCGGTGGTCAGGCGCCGGAAGCGGGCGGCGTCGTCCTGGCCGAACACCCTCGAGGACGCCGGCACCACGGCCAGGTTGATGAGCTGGGGGAAGACGCTCGCGAGCAGCAGGATCCGCGACACCGACGTGAACTCGCCGACGAGCGCCTGCGTGGCGATCAGCGACAGGATCACGACGTTGCTCTGGGCGAAAGCGATGAAGGCCAGCAGCGTGGCGGTGTAGGGCGCCGCGTCGCGCAGGGTCGCCCAATCCGTGCCCGCTGCGATCCGGATGGGCGTGAATCGGCGGGCGATCAGCGTGCTCACCGCGAGCTGGACCATGGCAGCGGCGATCGCCACCCAGCCCAGCGAGACCAGCGAGAAGCCGAGGTACAGACAGCCGAGGGCGCCCAGCAGGAACACGCCGGTCTGCACCAGGACGCTCACCGCCTCCAGCTCCATGCGCTCGCAGGCGCGGACCACTGAGTGGTTCATCTGGGTGTAGGAGCGGATCAGCCACGAGACCGACAGCAGGATCGTCAGGTTGCGCACCCAGGGCTCGTAGGGAAGGACCAGGAACAGCGCGACGAGCAGGCCGGCGACCACCAGCGAGGTGAGGGTCTTCACGCTCATCGAGCGGGCGTAGACGTCGCGAACGCACGCCGGGTCGCGTGACGCCTCGCGGACGAGGCGCGGCGCGAGGCCGATGTCCGCGATGATCAGGAAGAAGCCCGCCACGGCGTTCGCGGTGGCGTAGCCAC
>JBHHVG010000558.1:0-1754 GCA_046754165.1 Myxococcota bacterium | reverse complement strand
GCAGAAGCTCCCGGTGGGCTCGGACTGGGCGCTGGGCTGGGACACGCCGACCCAGGGCAGGTCGTCTTCCGGTCAGCACTTCTCCCGGAACTCCGTGGGCCATCTAGGGTTCACCGGCACGTCGCTGTGGATCGACCTCGACCGCGGGGCCGTGGTGGTGATGCTCACGAACCGCGTGCACCTCGTCGCGAAGCGCAGCAAGTTCGCGCTGCGGCCGATGGTCCACGACGCCATCCTGGAGGCCGCGCTGGCGGGGTGAGGCCGTGAGCGACCGACTGCGCCGGGTCCACTTCGTCGCCATCGCCGGCACCGGCATGGGCTCGCTCGCAGGCCTGCTGCACGCCCGCGGCCTCCACGTGACCGGATCCGACGAGAACTTCTACCCGCCCATGAGCGCCGCTCTCGAGAGCTGGGGGATCCCGGTCCACCGGAGCTTCGCGCCGGAGCACGTGCTCGATGGACCGCCAGATCTCGTCGTGATCGGAAACGCCGTGCGGCCGACCAACATCGAGGCCCGCGCCGCGATCGATGAAGGCCTGCACCATCTCTCGTTCCCCGACGCGCTCTACCAGCACGCCATCGCTGGCAAGCATTCGGTGGTCGTCTCCGGAACCCACGGCAAGACCACGACGACCAACCTGGTCGCCTCACTGCTGCTGGGCGCCGGCCGCGATCCCTCGCTGCTGGTGGGCGGCTTCTCGTACGACTTCGACGGTAGCTTTCGCGAAGGGCAGGGCGACCACTTCGTCGTCGAGGGAGATGAGTACGATACGGCGTTCTTCGACAAGACACCGAAGTTTCTGCACTACTCTGCGCGCACACTCGTCATCACCTCAGTCGAATTCGATCACGCCGACATCTACCGCGACCTCGACCACGTGAAGGACGCCTTCCGCCAGCTGGTCGCGCGCATGCCGCCGAACGGCACCATCGTCGCGGCCACCGACCACACGGGAGTGCGCGACGTGGTGTCGCAGGCGCCGTGTCCACTGATGGAATACGGGCTCGGCGACGGGGAGGGCTGGCGGGCCCAGGCGGTGTCGCCGTCGCCGCGCGGAACGTCCTTCGATCTGCGCGGTCCGGACGGAGAATCCTTCGCGATGACGATTCCACTCCACGGCGACTTCAATGTCGAGAACGCACTGGCGGCCCTCGCCACGGGCAGCGTCCTGGGCGTTCCGATCGCCGAGGCCGCCGCGGCGCTCGCGGCACACCGTGGCGTCAAGCGGCGTCAGGAGCTGAGAGGCGAGGAGCGTCACGTCGCGGTGATCGACGATTTCGCCCACCACCCGACCGCCGTCCGCGCGGCCATCGGCGGTCTGCGCGAGCGCTACCCCGGCCGGCGCCTGGTCGCCGTCTTCGAGCCGCGCACCAATACCAGTCGCCGCGCGGTCTTTCAGGCCGACTACGCCGCGGCATTCGACGCCGCGGACGCGCTGGTCGTCGCGACCGTACCCGATGCGCCTCTCTACAGCGCGACGGGAGAGGTGGGCGAGCGGTTCTCGTCCGACACGCTGGCCGCGGATGTCTCCGCGCGCGGGACCCCGGCCATCGCGATCGAGGGCGTCGACGCCATCGTCGCGCACCTCGGGGAGAGATCCGAGCCCGGAGACGTGGTGCTCGTCATGAGCAACGGCGACTTCGGGAACATCTGGCAGAAGTTGCTGGACGCGCTTCGGATCACCGCAGGCCCCTGATCCGAAGCGCGCCCTCTTTCCCCGTTTTTCCGAGCGCCGCAGCGCGGCCGCCACGAA
>JBHHVG010000557.1:0-1769 GCA_046754165.1 Myxococcota bacterium | reverse complement strand
GTGTTCGTCACTGGAGAGACGGGTCGAGGGCCTCCTTCACGGCCGCGAGCTCGTCGAGCCCGCGCCGGAACTCGTCGGCGGTTTCGTAGCGCGAGCCCGTCGCGAAGCGCGTGACGCCGAGCTCCCACAGGCGCGCGAGCTGGTCGGCGCTTCGGCGCGGATCGCCTGCCGGGAGGCCGCCGAACGCGACCACCTCTGGCGAGGGCTTCCGGGCTTCGTCTGCCAGCTCGTGAAGGCGCCGCACATCCGGCGCGAGCGCCTCGGGTTCTGCCCCCATCGGCATCCAGCCGTCGCCGTAGCGCACCGCGCGTTCGAGGGCGTGGGGCGCCGCTCCTCCCACGAAGATCGGCGGTCGCGGTGGGCGCGGGCGGAAGTAGAAGGCCTGGCCGTTCTCCTCGACCACATCGTCCTCGGCGTCGAAGCAGCGCAGCAGCGTGTCCAGGGTGCGATCCGTGAGTGCGCCGCGATGCCGGCGTTCGAGGCCCAGCGCTCGGAACTCCGCCTGCATCCAGCCGACCCCCACACCGAGGCGGAGGCGTCCGCCGGAGAGCTCCTGGATCGTGGCCACCCACTTGGCCGTGGGCAGCGGCGGTCGGTAGGGGAGGATGAGCACGCCGGTGCCGATCCCGATTCGCTCGGTGCAGCCCGCCAGCACGGCCAGACTCGCGAGCGGGTCGAGGTAGCGTCCGCCGGAGCCCAGGGCGTCGTCGGGCGGAATCGCGATGTGGTCCGGCACCCAGAGCTCGTCGATCGGAGAGCGGTCGGCGGCACGCGCGCACGCCAGGACGACATCCGGCTGCGACGCCGGCCCCATCAGGCGGAGGGAGATTCCCAGCTTCATCTCGATCCGGAAACGCGGTCAGTTTCCGATCTTCCAGCCCGACCTGGCCTGGAAGCGCTCCATGAAGGGCGGGTCGTACGCCTCTTCCGGCGTCTCCCGGACCATTTCATCGAGCACGTGGGCGTCTTCACCCACGAGGATGCGCCAGCGGTCGTTCCGCACACCGTCGAGGATGGTCTTCGCGGCGTCGGCGGCGGTCATGGGCGCTGCGTCGCGGAACTGCTCCGCCCCGAGCACCATGGCCTGGCGAATCTGGTCGGTGGTTGCGCCAGCAGTTTCGAACCCCATGCGGGCGAGTCGCACGCGCGCCTTTTCGATTTCTTCCTCGGGCAGCTCCTTCGGGTCGCGCCCGAGAATCTGGCCCGAATTGATGACGATCGAGGTGCCGATGTGCCCCGGCATCACCAGCGACACTTTCAGGTGTGGAGCGTTCAGCCGGAAGTCGTTGACGAGGGCCTCCGTGAATCCCTTTACGGCGAACTTCGCGGCGCTGTAGCTGGTGTGAGCGGTCGTCGGACCCACGGATGCCCAGAAGCCGTTGACGCTGCTGGTGTTGACGACGTGCCCCTCCGGGCTCGCCAGCAGCATCGGCAGGAAGGCGCGGGTGCTGAGATACACGCCGTTCCAACACACTGCAAAGATCTTCTCCCACTCTTCGCGGTCGTCGAGCACGAAGCTTCCGGCGCCGCCGATGCCCGCATTGTTGAACAGCAGGTGGATGCGGTCGGTTGCATGAGCGGCGGCCACGGCGTCGCGGAAGGCCACGACCTGGGACTCCTCGGAGACGTCGGCCACGCAGGTGCTGACGCGGACCCCGGTCGCCTCCGCCTCGCACAGCGACTTGGTTCGGGCCATCGACTCCTCGGAAACGTCGCACAGGGCCAGGTCGCAGCCCTCGGCGGCGAGCGGGGGGGGCCCCACCCGGCCC
>JBHHVG010000556.1:0-1828 GCA_046754165.1 Myxococcota bacterium | reverse complement strand
CTCGAATCGGAAGGCACGATCCAGCTCCAGGTCGACGGGGGCGATGATGTCCTCGTTTGAGCGGCTGGTCGACTGGGGCCGGGAAGGCCTCTTCACCCGGGATCCCGCCGTCAATTCGCGGGCCGCCTTCCGTCCGGACGCAGCACAGCAGGCCGACTCTCGCCTGGCGAAGTGCGGAGGTACCGGACCGCCCGATCCAGACACCGACCCGGCGCAGGTGTGTCGCGGACAGATCGCGGGGGCCGTCGCGGAAAGCGCAGGGGAGATCGACACCGCAGGCGAATCGTGCCGTCGCGCAGCGGAGGCTCTCTGCGCCGCCGCCAGCGAGCTCGTCGCGCTGCGCGATGAATACCTGGCCGCCCACCGCCACGAGGCCGTCGAGCTGGCGTTCGTCATCGCCGGAGCGATTCTTGGCAGATCCTTCTCGGGAAACACCGATGGGCTTGCGTCGCGGATCGAACGCGCTGTCGCCCAGCTGGACGACGCGGGTCCGCTTCGCCTCCAGCTGGCGTCCGAGGACCACGAGGTCGTCGCGACGGACGCCGCGGGCGAGCTGTCCCGGATCGTGCGCGCGGCACCCATCGAAGTCTCGGCCGATCCCGAGCTCGAACCGGGCGAATTCCGGCTGCAGGCCGGGCCCGCCGAGGTGGACGGCCGCCTCGACGCGCTGCTGGCCCGAATGCGTCAGCAGTTGACCGACACCGTCGGCGGGAGGAGATCGCGTTGAGCACCGCCCCGGACGCGGCCTTCTTCCGGCGCTACCACGCCGCCGTGGAAGAGGTGGATCCCTTCACGCCGAGCGGGTGCGTGTGCTCGCTGGTGGGCGACGTCCTCGAGGTGGAGGGATTGCGCGCCCAGGTCGGCTCGGTCTATCGCATCGAATCGCGAGACGGCGCCTCTCACTTCGACGCCGAGGTCGTCGGCTTTCGCGACGACCGCTTCGTCCTGATGCCGCTCGCTCATTGCGGTGGGATCGGTCCGGGAGCACGCGTCCACGCGCTCCACGCATCGGCCCGCCTCGGCGTTGGCGAAGGCTGGCTGGGACGAATCGTCGACGGGCTCGGGCGGCCCCTCGACGGCAGGCCGCTCCCGGAGTTCGACAGCGATGTTCCGCTGTATCGCGCTTCGGAGCCGGCGCTTACGCGCGCCACGATCGATCAGCCCCTCGATCTCGGCGTGCGCGCGATCAACGGCCTTCTGACTGTCGGGCGTGGCGCGCGGATGGGGATCTTCTCGGGCGCGGGGGTGGGCAAGTCGACGCTCCTCGGGCAGATCGCGCGGAACACGAACGCCGACGTGAACGTCATCGCCCTGGTGGGAGAGCGCGGGCGCGAGGTGCGCGAGTTCGTGGAAAGCGATCTCGGGTCGTCACTGGCGAATTCCGTGGTGGTGGTGGCGACGAGCGACGAGGCGCCGCTGCTGCGGGTGCGGGCCGCGTACGTGGCGACCGCCCTGGCAGAATACTTTCGGTCGAAGGGTCGTCACGTGCTGCTCTTGATGGACTCGTTGACGCGTTTCTGCACCGCGCTCCGCGAGATCGGCCTGGCCGCGGGCCAGCCCCCTGCGACGCGCGGATATCCTCCGTCGATGTGGGCGCGCCTTCCGAAGCTTCTCGAGCGGGCGGGCAACGCACCCGACGGCGGCAGCATCACCGGCATCTAGACGGTTCTGATGGAAGGAGACGATCCCAACGAGCCGGTCGTAGACGCCGCGCGCTCTCTCCTGGACGGGCACATCCAGCTCTCGCGGGAGCTGGCCGAGCACGGCCAGTTCCCGCCCATCGACCCGTTGGCCAGCGTCTCGCGGGTCATGGATCGCGTGGTCTCCG
>JBHHVG010000555.1:0-1862 GCA_046754165.1 Myxococcota bacterium | reverse complement strand
GGATCCGGGCTTTCATCAGACGGCCGCTCCCACGACGCTAGCCTTGGAGCTGCGCACCGTCTCGTCCGTTGGATGGTGCTGGACCATTTCAAGTTGAAACGCACAGGCTCGAAGGGAATACCGCAGTAAACTATCGCGCCAAGCGCGCCGATATGCGGTGCGGAACGCGAATTTCCCGTCGAAGGCCACCGCATGAGTTCAGCGCCCACGCGATGAACGGTTCCAGCCCATGGACATTGCGACTCTAATCGGAATTGTCGCGAGCCTCGGCACCATTGCGATGGCGATGGTGATGGGCGGTTCGGTGGACGCGTTCGTGAACGGGCCCGCGATCGTCCTGGTGTTTGGCGGAACGATCGGAGCCACTCTCATCAACCAGCGCTTGACACACGTGTTGGGCGCCTTCCGCGTCATGATGAATGCCTTCTTCGATCGAACCATCGAGCCGAGCGAGCTGGTTCCGATGATCATTCATCTCGCCGCCAAGGCTCGCAAGGAAGGGGTGGTCTCGCTCGAGAACGAGCCGATCTCCGATCCGTTCATCGCCCGCGGCGTGCGCCTCGGAGCGGACGGCCTCAGCCCGGACGCGGTGAAGTCGACGCTCACGAGCGAGTTGATCGCGCTCAGGGATCGACATGAACGCGGTCACCGGATATTTCGCTTCATGGGCACCACCGCGCCGTCCATGGGGATGATCGGAACCCTCGTCGGGCTCGTGCAGATGCTGCGGACCCTCGACGACCCTGACCAGATCGGACCCTCGATGGCGGTCGCTATCCTCACGACGAGGTATGGCGCCATTCTGGCGTTTGCGCTGTTCAACCCGATTGCGGAGAAGCTGGCGAACCGGACCATCGAGGAGATGTCGGCCAAGACCCTGGCCATCGCCGGCATCGAATCGATCTTGAGCGGCGACAACACCCTCGTGATCCAATCGAAGCTGGACGCCTATCTCGCGCCCGCTCAGCGCGATGAGAAGGAGGCCGCGTGAGCCAGAAAGCCGACCCGCTCTCGAACGGGTCGTCCGCTGCCCCTGAGGGCGCGCCCGCGTGGATGGCGACCATGGCGGACATGTTCTCCCTCCTCCTCACTTTCTTCG
Organism: Myxococcota bacterium; assembly: GCA_046754165.1. Classification (GTDB taxonomy): domain Bacteria; phylum Myxococcota_A; class UBA9160; order UBA9160; family SMWR01; genus JAFDEI01. Next base: position 763 of record JBHHVG010000555.1, on the reverse strand, counting down.
TCCTTCTGCTTTCCTTCGCGAACATGGACGTCGTGAAGTTCCGGATGATGCTCGGTTCCGTAAAGGACGCGTTCGGCGTCCAGACTCCGCATCCTGGAGACATCCCGGCGCGGGCCACGTCTCCGATCGAGTTCTCGGACACGGAGTCGACTCCCTATCTGGACATCCTGGATCTCCCCACCAAGTCGGACACCGCGACTGCGGATGGCGAGATGCTCGAGGAGATGAAGGAAGCCGTCGCGAGGCTACAGCTCGGACGCATGGTCGAGGTGTTGGGCACGGATCGCGGCGTGGTGATCAAGGTCAAGGGACAGCTGTTGTTCGACTCCGGCTCTGCGACTCTCCGCGCCGAAGCCCTGGTCTTCCTGGACGAGATCGCCCGTCTCACGCTGCTCTTTCCCCATCATCTCGCGATCGAGGGTCACAGCGACACTGCTGCATTTCGTTCGGGCCGATTCGATTCGAATTGGGAGCTCTCGGCAGCCCGCGCCATCGCGGCACTGCGATACCTCGTAGCGGCCGGCGGCCTCGACCCGGCGACCCTCTCGGCATCGAGCTACGGCGACACGCGCCCGATCGTCCCGAATGACTCGCCGGAGAACCGCGCGACGAATCGACGCGTGGAGTTCGTATACCTCCGCAACGCGCCGAAGTCCGCCGCAACGCGAGGATACGGCCGCCGCCGATAGACGGCGCTCTCGCTCCACCCTTCGATCCAATACCCGAGAGCCGCAGGTCCACGTCCCGCGTGGATCTCCGCCTC
>JBHHVG010000554.1:0-1885 GCA_046754165.1 Myxococcota bacterium | reverse complement strand
GCTGCCCGTCTCGGACGGCGGCCGACACCGGGTCCCGCGCCGCGCCCTGGCTGCGCAGCCGTGCCCGGGAGCGCGGCTTCCTGCTCTGGGTCCATCTGTGGGAGCCTCATGCACCGTACGACCCGCCTTCCGGTTTCGAGCGGTCGAACCCCTATCTCGGCGAGATCGCGGCCGCGGACGACGCGTTCGGTCGCTTGGTCGACGCGCTGTCCGAACAGGGCCTGGACGCATCGACCACCATCGTCCTGGTGGCCGACCACGGCGAAGCCTTCGGTGAGCACGGCGAGCGCTCCCACGGCGCGCTTTGCTTCTCCCCCACCCTGCGCGTCCCGCTGATCGTCCGCACGCCTGGGGTCGCAGCCGCCGTGGACGACCGGATCGTCAGTGTCGCGGACGTCGCGCCGACGCTGCTGGCGTCGTTGGGGCTGCCGGTACCGCGGGGCCTGGATGGGCGCGATCTCGCCGGAGAGATCGACGCCGAGGCCGGCGTCTACTTCGAGTCGCTCCAGGGCTGGTACCTGTACGGCTGGAGCCCGGTGCGCGGATGGATCGACCGCAGCGGCAAGTTCTGGCAGGGAGGCCGCGAGCGTTTCTTCGATCCGGTCGATGATCCGTCGGAATCGCGCGACCTGCTCGCATCCGGAGCCGACGCGGTGAAACTGGCTGCGACGATCGAGCGCGTTCGCGCATCACTCGAACAGCTCTCCGCGAAACCGCGCCTCCAACCCGACGCCCCGGTGAATCCGGAGCTGCGCGACATGGTCGAGGCGCTCGGCTACGCGGTCGCGGCGGAAGGCGGCGAAGACCCGGAGGCCGACATCGGGCGACTGCCGGATCCCGCCGACCGGATCGCGGAGCTCGATCGCGTCCATCGGATCTCGAATCTCGGCAATCGCGCGAAGTTCGCCGAAGCCGCGGAGCTGTGCGAGCAGATCCTCGGGGAGAATCCGGGCAACCTGTGGGCCCTCGAGATGCTCGGAGCCTTCCGCGTGGCCCTCAACCAACCGGACGAAGCCATTCGCGCCCTGGAGACCGTCGTGGCCCGCGGCCGCGCGAGCGATCGCACCTATGGAAACCTGGCGCGCGCCCTGCACCAGGTCGGGCGAGACGACGAAGCGCGTCTGCACATCGCGAGGGCGGTGCGGCGAAGGCCCGAGCACCGCGGCTTCCGCGCCCTCGCCGACGAACTCGGCGTCGAATGACAGCGGCTCAACGCGCCATCCGGCGGAGGCGGCGCAGCGCCTCGGCGAATCCCTCGAGCTCATCCGGAAGAAACAGTTCCGAGAGACCGAGGCAGCCGCCACCGGCCAGGGCCACTCCTGCGAGCACGGCCGAGCGCAGCAACCGCCGCCGGCTCCAGCCGACACGGCGAACCGCGGCCAGGCCCGCGGTCGACAGCGCCAAGCCCGTCCCGCCGGCGAGGCGCAGGCTGCGCCTCCGACCGCGCGCCTCTTCCCTCCCTTCCGTCAGCAGCCGCCTGGCCAGCTCGATCGACGCGGGCGAGGCCGCGGGCGCGGCAGCACCACCCTCGCTGAGATCGAAATCGATCAGCAGTCCGGCGTGATCGCTGTAGGTCATCCGGCGCCCGCCGATCTCGAAGGCGCCGTCGAAGACGCGCCGCACCGACCGCGGCGCAATCGATGTCTCCGCACCGTCCCGACAGTAGGCGTAGTCGATACGCGCGCCGCCCTTCTCGGCCCCCGTGCGGTACGGGTTTTCGGCGAGCAGCGTGTCCTTCGGCGGGCCGACGATCCGAGCAGCGTCGCGGAGGCCCGTGAGTCCGGTGAGGATCTCGTACTCGGCGTGCTCTTCCTCGAAGTTGAAGTCGCCGACGGCGATCACGGGCGTGGTGAGATGGCGGAGGCGCGCGGAGAGTTGGACCACC
>JBHHVG010000553.1:0-1895 GCA_046754165.1 Myxococcota bacterium | reverse complement strand
GGAAGCAGCGGCCGCGTCTGGTGTCCCGCCCCAACTTCATCGAGCTCTGCCACGAGGTCACCGCCGAGGACGAGAAGACCTTCGAGGCGCTGTGGCGCCGTCTCGGCCTCTCGGTCGATTGGAGCCAGCAGTACGCCACCATCGACGACCGCTGCCGGCTGATCTCCCAGCGCAGCTTCCGCGACCTGTACGAGAAGGGTCACGTCTACAACGACGACGCCCCCACCGCCTGGGACGTCGATTTCCAGAGCGCCGTCGCCCAGGCGGAGATGGTCGACCGGTTGACGTCCGGCGCCTTCCACCACATCGAGTTCGCGGTCGAGGGCTCGGACGCGCGCTTCGTGATCGCCACCACCCGCCCGGAGCTGTTGCCGGCCTGTGTCGGCGTCGCCGCGCACCCGGACGACGAACGTTACCGGACGCTCTTTGGCAAGCGCGCCGTGACACCGCTCTTCCGGGTCCCCGTTCCCATCTTCGCGAGCGAGCTCGCCGACCCCGAGAAGGGCACCGGGATCCTGATGGTGTGCACCTTCGGCGACGCCACCGACGTCGTGTGGTGGCGGGAGCAGGGGTTGCTGCTTCGCCAGATCGTCGGGCGCAACGGCACCCTCTTGCCCGTGACCTTCGGGAGTGAGGCCTTCCCGAGCGCCGACCCCGACGCGGCGAACGGCTACTACGCGGAGCTCGTGGGCAAGGGCGTCTCGCAGGCGCGCAAGGCCATCGTCGGGCAGCTGCGCGACCCGGCCGGCGGCGCCAGCGGCGCCCCGCTCCAGGCGGAGCCCGAGCTCATCGAGCACAGCGTCAAGTTCTACGAGAAGGGCGATCGCCCGCTCGAGCTGGTGCCCACGCGTCAGTGGTTCGTGCGGCTGCTCGACAAGAAGCCGGCGCTGCTCGCCAAGGGCGAGAGCATCCGGTGGCATCCGGGCTTCATGTACGCGCGCTTCCGGGATTGGACCGAGGGGCTGAACTCCGACTGGTGCGTGAGCCGTCAGCGCTACTTCGGCGTGCCGATCCCCGTGTGGTACCGCCTGGACGCCGAGGGCAACCCGGACTACCGCGATGTCCTCGTGGCGGAGCGCGGGGCGATGCCCGTGGACCCGACGACGGACGTACCGAAGGGATTCGACGAGAGCCAGCGCGATCAGCCCGGCGGCTTCACCGCCGAGTCGGACATCTTCGATACCTGGTTTACCAGCTCCTTGTCGCCGCAGATCGGCGCCCATTGGACCCTCGACGACGATCGGTACAGCCGGCTGTTCCCCGCCGACATCCGGCCGCAGAGCCACGAGATCATCCGGACCTGGGCCTTCTACACCATCGCCAAGGCGATGCTTCACGAGGACACGATTCCCTGGAAGCACGTGGTGGTCTCGGGCTGGGTGCTCGACCCGGATCGCAAGAAGATGTCGAAGAGCGTCGGCAACGTGCTCACGCCGATGCCGCTGATCGAGCAGTACACCGCGGACGGCGCGCGCTACTGGTCCGCCAGCGCGCGGCTCGGCACCGACACCGCCGCCGACGAGAAGGTCTTCAAGATCGGCAAGCGCCTGACCACCAAGCTCTTCAACGCGGGAAAGTTCGTGCTGTCCCAGACCGCCGAGGTGCACCCGGTGGCCGCGGAGATCGACCGCGCCTTCGCCGCGAAGCTGCGGCTCCTGGTGGAGCGCGCCACGTCTTCCTTCGAAGCGTTCAACCACGCCCAGGCGTTGACCGACACCGAGTCGTTCTTCTGGACGCACTTCACCGACAGCTACCTCGAGTTCGCGAAGGCTCGCGCCCGCGGCGAGGCCGGTGCCGGGGAGGACGAGCGCGGCTCGGCGGTGGCGGCGCTGCGCCTGGGCTTCGACGTGCTGCTGCGCTTGTTCGCGCCCTTCACCCCCTATATCTGCGAAGAA
>JBHHVG010000552.1:0-1896 GCA_046754165.1 Myxococcota bacterium | reverse complement strand
CCTCGCGCTGGTCGTGGCACGCCCGACCTAGATCTCACCCCCAAGGACGTCGCTCCCATCCCCCTCCTGGGGGACTCGGAGCGGGGAGAGCGAGGTCGACCGAGACCAACGCTCCGGCGTGCATAAGCTTCTGGGGTGGCAGAGTTCACGGGGCCCACCGCGGACGCGGCTCGCCTCAGTCCGAGAGGTGCTCGTGCAGGAAGGCGACGGTGCGCGCCCAGGCATCTCCGGACACGCCGGGGCGAAATACCTCGGGCCGCGTCTCGTTCATGAACGCGTGCCCCGCGCCCGGGTACACGACCACGTCCGAGGGCTGGTCCACCTTCGCGAGGCGCTGCTTCAGCGAGTCGATGTCCGAGGCCGGGATGAACTCATCCTCGTCGCCGAAGAATGCGAGCAGCGGGCAGCCGAGATCGTCGGCCGCGTCCACGGGCTGGCGCGGCTTCAGCGCCGGGTCGAGCCCGTTCTCGTCGAAGAGAATTCCGTGCTGGTGGGACAGCAGCCCGTAGAACGGCACGGTCGCAGACAGCCCGCGGCAGGCGCAGGCCGCGAGCAACGCGTACATGCCGCCCATGCAGAAGCCCGTCACGCCGACCTTGCGACCGCGTGAGGCCGGGTGCTCCGCCAGGTAGTCGACCGCGGCCTGCACGTCGGCGATGGCATCCGGGTCCGAGAGCGCGCGCATCCAGGCGCCGGGGTTCGCGATCTGGACGTCACCCATGCGCCGGTAGAGGTCGAGGACGAGCACCGAGAAGCCCTCGGACGCGAGGCGCCGGCCCAGGTCGCGGGTGTGCTCGCTGACCCCCCACACATCGTGGATCATCACGACGCCCGGATGCGGACCGCCCCCGGGATGGGCGAGATGGCCGAGTTCGACGTCGATCGTCTCCATGGGCGCCCAGTATACTCACTCGCCATGCCCTACGAACGCGAATTGGCGACCGCCACGGCGGCGGCGCGCGAGGCCGCCGAGATCGTGCGGCGCCACTACGAGGACGGCACGCGCGTCTGGGAGAAGGGAGAGAACGACCCGGTCACCCAGGCAGACCTCGAGGCCGATGCGGCCATTCGGCGGCACCTCTCCGCGGCCTTTCCCGATGACGCGATCCTCTCCGAGGAGATCGAGTGCGACCGCTCGCGGCTCGGCAAGGCCCGGGTCTGGATCGTCGACCCGATGGACGGCACGAAGGAGTTCACGCGCCGGATCCCGGAGTTCGCGGTCTCGATCGCGTTGTGCGAGGAGGGCGAGCCGGTCGTCGGCGTGATCGCGAACCCCATCGCCGACGTCACCGTCTGGGCGACCCGCGGCGGCGGGACCTTCCGGGACGGCGAACGCGTGCGGGTGTCGAGCTGCCTGCGCCTGGACGAGGCGGTGGTGATCGCCAGCCGCACGGAGATCTCCCGCAACCAGCTCGCCCCCTACGAGGGCTGGTTCGCCGGCGTTCGCGGCGTGGGCTCCATCGCCTGGAAGCTCGCCATCATCGCCTGCGGCGAGGGCGACCTGAACTTTTCGGTCGCGCCGAAGAACGAGTGGGACGTCTGTGCCGGGGACCTGGTCGTGCGCGAAGCCGGCGGCATCTACGCCGACTTCGAGGGCGCGACGCGCCGCTACAACCAGCCGGAGACGTTGATCTCGGCGGGCATGGGCGCCGGGCCGCGATCGCTGTTCGCGCAGTTCATCGCGCGCGAGCGCTCGCGGCAGGCCGGCGACTGAGAGTCACCGGCGGGGGACACGCTCTACCCGGAAGCCGCGCGCGGCGAGCAGCTCGGGAATGCCCCGGGGCCCGACCAGGTGGCCCACTCCCAGCACCACCAGGCGGCGCCGGCCGTTCCCGGCCAGCGCCACGAGCTGGTCGGCCATCACCTCGTTGCGCGCGAAGATCACGGCCTCGTAGA
>JBHHVG010000551.1:0-1920 GCA_046754165.1 Myxococcota bacterium | reverse complement strand
ACGGTCACAGCCGCGGCGAAAGTTGCGCCGGGTTCTCCGGTGGCGTACCCACGAAGCCATGAGCGATCGCGAGGCAGGGGGCGGAGTCGTACCGCTTGCTCTGATCCAGTTGGCGTGCTCCGCCGACCCGGAGGAGAACCTCCGGGCCGCTGTCGCGCGGATCGAGGCGGCGGCCGGCGACGGCGCGCGCCTGATCTGCCTGCCCGAGCTGTTCCGCTCCCGGTACTTCTGCCAGTCCGAAGATCCTTCCAACTTCTCCCTGGCCGAGCCGGTGCCCGGCCCCACCACCGAGGTGCTCGCCGGCCTCGCGTCCGCGCTGGGGGTGGCGATCGTCGTCCCCCTCTTCGAACGCCGCGCGGAAGGCCTCTACCACAACACCGCCGTCACGATCGATGCAGACGGCGAGATCGTCGGGCGCTACCGCAAGATGCACATCCCCGACGATCCGCTCTACCACGAAAAGTTCTACTTCACGCCGGGCGATCTCGGCTTCGGCGTGTCTCCTACCCGCTTCGCCCGGGTGGGCACGTTGATTTGCTGGGACCAGTGGTTCCCGGAGGCCGCGCGACTGTCGGCCCTCTCCGGCGCCCAGGTGCTCTGCATCCCCACAGCGATCGGCTGGCAGTTCGACGAAGGTGCCGAGGTCGACGCGGCCCAGCGCGACGCCTGGGAGACGGTTCAGCGCTCCCACGCCATCGCCAACGGCGTCTTCGTCGCCGCGGTCAACCGCGTCGGCCGGGAAGCCGGCATCCGCTTCTGGGGCCAGAGCTTCGTCGCGGATCCGTTCGGTCGGGTGCTCGCCCGCGCGAACGCGGAGAAGCCGGAGACGCTGCTGGTCGAGTGTGATCTCGCCGCGGTCGAGAGCGTGCGCCGCGATTGGCCGTTCCTGCGCGATCGGCGCATCGACGCCTACGCGGATGTCACGAAGCGTTTCCGCGACTGAGCCGCCGGAGTCCGCGACCGCGTCGCTGGGGCCGCCGGCCGACCGGGGCTTTCGCTGGCCCGCCGAGTGGGAGCCCCACGAGGCGACGTGGCTCGCGTGGCCGCACAACCCGGAGACATGGCCCGGCTGCCTCGACCGCGCCGTCGACGAGTTCGCAGGGCTGGTGCGCGTGCTCCACGGCCGCGAGACGGTGCGCATCCTCGTCGACGACGAGGCCATGGAGGAATCCGCACGGCGGCGTCTGGGCGCAGCCGGGATCGATGTCGACCGCGGCGTCGGGTTTCCGCACGTTCAGACCAACGACGCCTGGCTTCGCGACAGCGGCCCGATCACCCTGGTTCGCGACGCAGACGGCCAGCGCCAGCGACTTGCCGTCGATTTCCGGTTCGATTCCTGGGGAGGCAAGTATCCGCCGTGGAGTCTCGACGCGGCGGTGCCTCGGCGGGTCGCGAAACGGCAGGGTGTGGAGCTCGCGGATGCGGGCTTCGTGCTCGAAGGGGGCTCTGTCGACGGCAACGGCTGCGGCGCCGTGCTCACCACCGAGTCGTGCCTGCTGCACCCCAACCGCGAGGCCGGGCGCAGCCGCGAGCTGATGGAGCGGCGCCTGCGCGAATGGCTGGGCGTCACCCACGTGCTGTGGCTCTCGGCCGGCCTTGCCGGCGACGACACGGACGGTCACGTCGACGACGTAGCCCGCTTCGTCGCTCCGCGGACCGTCGTGGCCGCGGTGGCCGACCCGGGCGACACCGCGAACGAAGCACCGCTCAGCGAGAATCGACGGCGCCTGCGAGACCTGCGCGACCAGGACGGCGCTCCTCTGACCGTGATCGACCTGCCCGTCCCACCGCCGCGATCCGTGGCCGGTGCGCGCTGCCCGGCGAGCTACGCGAATTTCTACCTCGCGAATGGCGTCGCGTTGGTGCCCACCTTCTCTGCGCTGTCCGACGAGCGGGCGCTGTCCATCTTCCGCGAGGTCT
>JBHHVG010000550.1:0-1928 GCA_046754165.1 Myxococcota bacterium | reverse complement strand
CGTGGTCTTTCTCCCTCTGGAAGATCCGGCACACCGTGCTCCTCCATCAGGCGTGCCACGAAGGCGCGATGCTCCTCGGGGATCATCGCGGCCAGCCGCTGCTCGAACTCGCGCGGGTCACCCTGGGCGCGTCCTTCACGGAAGCTCGGCATGACCACGTCGATGCCATAGGGGCGGTCTCCGACCCGGGCGTCGATCCACTCGAGCTCGACCTCGAGCTCGTCGGCAGTGAAACCCAGGGCTCCGATGACACCGAATCCCCCGGCCTGGCTCACCGCAGCGACGACGTCGCGGCAGTGGCTGAAGGCGAAGATCGGAAACTCGATCTCGAGTCGATCGCAGATGCGGGTGTGCATGCGCGCGTCACTCCCTCTTCAACGGAAAACTTCGCCGCGGCCGAGATTCTCGATCCAACCGGGGTTCGCGTCGGCGCGCGCCACGAGTGCGTGGAGCAGATCCGCGCTGCGGTCGATCGCCCTCACCGAGAGCCGATCACGCGAATCGTGCTCCGAGTGGAGACGCCTCGGAAAGCTGTCGCCGGTGAACGCGCGAAGCGTCACGGTCGGAATCCCGCGGGCGAGGAAGCTGCGCCCGTCCGTGAGGGTCCCCGCCGGGAGCTCGCCTGGCGGCAGCCCGGCTCCCCAGAGCTGCTGTGCCGTCTGGTTCAGGAAGGTGACGATTCGATCCGGACTCCGATAGCGTCGGAGCGCGAAGCCGTCTTCCGGGATGTACGCCAGATCGTCCGAGGCGCCGACGGACTCGAGGTTGAACACGGCAATGGGATCGCCGGTATCGAGCGTCTGCGCGTACGCGCGGGACCCGAGTGTCCGCTCTTCCTCCGCCGCCAGGAAGACGAGCGTCACCGTCGTGGCCGCGCCCTCTGCGCGTGCTCCGAGCTGTTCGGAGAACCGGAGCAACGCGGCTACCGAGCCTCCGTTGTCGATGGCGCCCGGGCTGGGTGTGCGCAGGAGTGGACCCACGGTCTGGAACCAGAACATGGCTGCGAAGGGCAGCGCGGTCAGCGCCGCCAGGGGAATCGTGACCGCGCGCGCGAGTTCCTTTCCTCGGCGCCTTCGCCACAGTCCGGTCAGGGCCAGTGCGACCGCAGCGCCCGTGGCGGGGCCCTGACGAAACCCCCACGTCCCCCAGCTGAAGTGGTCCCCGAAGTGTGTGGTCGTGTCGTAGTGGGCGCAGAAGATCAGCCTCGGTCCGTCGGCTCGCCCGGGGAACGCTCCCACGACGTTGCGTTCGGTGAGCGGCAGGAGGCCGCTCACTGGCGATCGCTGGAGTTCGAATTCCAGGAGCAAGAGCACCGCCGTTGCGACGATCAGCACCAGCGCGAGCCCGTAGCGTCGCGCGGCGATCGAGGCGACGTAGCCGATCACGAGCAGCAGCGCCGCCGACCACGCCAGCTGGAACCCATGCGGCGTCGCCGTGAACTCGTGGAACGTCACGGCTGCGCCGCTCCGCCGCAGCGTCTCCGCGATGTAGATCGCAACCTGTTCGAGCCCTTCGCTCCCGTTGGGCCGGGGGATCAGGATCCGGTCGAGGATCTGGTCTGTCGTCACGCGATGGCACCCCGAGAGCGTGCCCTCGTCCGGCCGGGCCTCCGTCTCCCTCGTCTACTGGACATTCGAACGATCTTCCGCTCCCGATGGCGATCGCTCAATACGATCTGGGCAGACCCAGAACGATCTCGCCCACTGCGTTCAGCGCGCTCTCCGCGTTGACGGGTGCCGACCTCAGCAATCGGGTGGCCTGGTAGGCCGCCGCCTTGTCGAGCGCGTACTGACCGAGCCCGCACGCCAGCGCTGCGGTCACCACGCGTTCGTGGACGAGCGCGGGGGCGAGAACGACGAGTGCCCCTCCCGGCTCGCCGACGATCTGCTCCCGACCGAGGCTGACTCGGTCGAAGCTCAGGGTGCATT
>JBHHVG010000549.1:0-1965 GCA_046754165.1 Myxococcota bacterium | reverse complement strand
CAGCTCGCGGGCCTGGGTCCAGCGCCGACACCTTCGCTGGCCGATCATCCTGCGCTACGCGGTGTTGCTCCTGCCGATGGGTTTCGTCGGATTGGCCCTGGTCCGCAACCTGTCGCCGGCCGGCGCCCGCACCCTGATCGGGGCGTTCGTGCTGGCGGGAACGTGGGCGGCCCAGGGGATCGGCAGCCAGCTGTATTACGGAGATCCCCTCCCGAATACCTACTACCTGAAGGCGACGGGCGCGCCCCGGGCGCTGGCGTTGGCTTCTGGCTTGTCGGAGCTCCTGCCGTGGCTGCCGTACCTGGCCGTTCCCGTCGGCTTCGCAGTCGCTGCGCTTCGCCGCGCCGCCCGGAGCCCCGTCGTCGTGCTGTGTGGAGTGCTGTTCGTGCTGGCGCAGGCCTACAACACCTGGGTCGGGGGAGATTTCATCTTCGGATACGGCAGCCGCTTCGTGGCGCCCACGCTGCCGCTGCTGCTGCTGCTGGTCGTTGCGGGCTGTCGGCGCGTGCTGGCGCGCTTCACGAGCGAGCGCTTCCTGGCTTCGGGGCGGGGCGTCGCCGCCTTCCTGCTCGCCTGCGCGTTCCTCGCCGTGCTGTCGAACCTGCCTCTCGCCACCATGGAGTGGCTCGACCCGGGTGCGCCGACAATGCACCGGGGGTCGAACCAGAACAACTTCCGCTTCGCCCGCTACCTCGAGAGCCACACCGACGCAGACACGACTCTCGGCGCACATTGGGGCGGCGTCCCGGTCTATTTCAGCGGGCGCCCGGCGATCGACGTGCTCGGAAAGTCCGACCGCCACATCGCGAAGCTCGAGGTCGATCGTTTCACGCCGGGGCACTCGAAGTGGGATTGGGACTACGTTCTGCGCGAGCGAAAGCCGGACATCCTGCGCGCCCCGTCGCGCGGTCTGGGGGAACGGCAGGACTTCCGGCGGGACTATCTCAAGGTCGTCACGAACCGCGGCCTCGGCTTCTTCATCCGGCGCGACCGGCTGGCCAAGCTCCATGATCCCAGCGCAGTCTTCGTCGATCTCACGACGGGAAGGCGGCTTCGGCGCGCACCGATCCCGGGGCGGACGCCGCCGCCCGGCCCGGGCTGATCGCTGGATCAGGGCCCGGTCGCCTCCGGCGGGGGGCGCAGCGCTGCCGCCAGCGAGCGGATCCGCCGGCGTCGTGCCTCGTCGTTCTCCCTGCGCTCGAGGGACGCGACGATCCTCTCGAGGCGCGGAGCGGTATCTGCGGCGAAGAGCTTCTCCCCGGTGCCAGCGTCCTCGAAGAAATCCAGGATGGCGTCGCGGAGTCCGTCGTCGTCCGTCTCTCCGTAGGCTCGCCACGGCACCGCGAGCAGCTTGGCGCTCCGTTGCGATAGCGCGAGGTACACCAGCCCGTCGCCGCGGCTGGCCTCGGCCCGGTAGTTCGATTCGAAGTACGCGATCGCGAGGGCGTTGAGGGCGTCGAAGTTGCGCCGATCGACGGGCTGGTGTTCGAGGTCGCTGCGCAGGGCGCGCAGGTCGGGCATCCGCGCCTTCGAGGGGTCGAGGATCACCGCGAAGAACTCCGAGTAGCGCGGCCGGATGGCCTCCAGCACGCGGTCGTCCCCGGCGACATCCCAGTGCGAACCGCTGTCCGCGAGGCGATAGCGGTCCGCGCCCGCCGCGTTGGCGCACGCCGCGGCGAACGCGCACAGCAGCGGGAGCATCGATCGCCGCGATCCTCTCTTGGCAGTCCACATGGCGCGGGCCCCGGGGCGACGGGTCGGCGCGACCGCCCCGACCGCCCGAGTGCGGCGCCGGCCAGCCGGCCCGGCCAGCATAGGGACTCCAGCGCGAGCCGGCTGGCCCGTGGAGGGATTATCATGGATGCTCCCGCCGGGGTGTCTGCGATGGAACGGGAAGACTCGGGCTCCGCGGCGCCGCGCGCGTCCGGCCGCGGGGGCGGGGGCCGCCCGGTGGAGCCGGTAACA
>JBHHVG010000548.1:0-1967 GCA_046754165.1 Myxococcota bacterium | reverse complement strand
CCATCATCGACTGCTCCGCCGCGTAGGCGCGGGCGAAATGGGCCGAGCGGGTCGCGTCGAGGCCCCGCTCGAGCTGGCTCGCGGCCTTCCAGGTCAGCCACCGGGACGACTCGGTCTCGATGTGCATGTCGGCCAGCTTGAAGGCGATTCCCTGCTTCTGGGCGATGGCCTGGTCGAAGGCCTCGCGATTCTTGGCGTAGGGCAGCGCGTAGTCGAGCGACGCACGCGCCTGACCGACCATGACCGCAGCCAGCGCGGTGCGAGCGCCGTTCAGGATGCGCTGGACATCACTTCCGGATTCGCCTCCGAGCCGGTCGGCGCCGGAGACCTCGACTCGCTCGAGCTCGAGGGCCGTGGTCGGCAGGGCCCGCAGGCCCAGGTTCTTCTCGTTCTGCGACACCGTGAGCCCCTCGGCATCCCGGGCGACGATGAAGGCGTCGAGCCCTCCGTTGTTGCGCGCGACCACCAGGAAATGGCTGGCGCGGTCGCCCATGGGCACGAAGCACTTGCTGCCCGAGAGCACGAAGCCGTCACCCTTGGGCTCGGCCACGGTCCGCGGGTTCATCGGGTCGAAGCAGGCCGACGGCTCGTTCACGGCCAGGGACGCCGCCGCGTAGCGGTCGCCGCACAGCAGCGGCAGGTACTTCCGCTTCTGCTCCTCGGTCCCCTGATCGACCAGGATGTTGGCGAAGGCCGCGGGCGTCATGGCCGCAACCGCGAGGGTGGCATCGCCCCAGGCGAGCTCCTCGAGCAACAGCGCGTTCGTGACGGGCGAGCGCGCCTCCCCGGCCCCCCCGTAGGCCTCGGGAACCTGGGTCGACACGAGGCCGAGCTGCCAGGACTGCGACAAGAAGTCCTCCGAGCTCTCGGAAGCCTCATCGCACCCGCGCGCGATCGGACGCATCACCTCGGAAGCGAAATCGCGCATTGCATCGCGCACGATCTCCTGCTCTTCTTCGAGCTTGAACGAAATCACTCGGGGCTCCTTTGACTGTTCGTCGGTGGGATGGACGCGGTCGGTCCACCGGAAGTGGGGACAGCTCGTGAAACCTGATGGAAGTAGTGATCCATGGCCTGGCGGCCGCCTTCCTTGGTGATGAGGCCGCGCTTGTAGAGATCGCTGCCGTCGGCGAGCCCCAACGCCAGCCCACACCAGACCCGCGCCTCGGCGGTGTAGCGGACGTCGGCGCGCTCGGCGAAGCCGTTGCGGATGCTGCACTCGCCATCCGCGATGTGCACGGTCCAGACCCCGCCGCCGGCGCCGGAGAGCCGGATCTCGAAGGTGATGTCGGCGTCCTGCGCGGTGTCCTCGCGCACCATGAACGGCAGCGCGTCGAAGACGGACTGCGCCGAGGTCTCCGTGAAGCGCTGGGCGTCCACCGCGAGGTCTTCGAGACCATGGCGGATCCACCAGCGCGCGATCGAGGTGATGATGGGCCTGAGGGAGCGGCCCTGGTCCGTGAGGGCGTAGACGGAGCGCGTGCCCTCGGCGACCGTCTCGACGAAGCCCGCTGCGACGAGACCCCGCAGCCTTCCCGACAGCACCCGCGGCGCGATGCCGGTGCGCTTGCGCAGCTCCTGGAAGCCGCGCGGCGCGTCCAGGAGGTGGCGCACCAGCACCAGCGTCCAGCGGTCGCCGATCACGTCGAGGCCCCGGGCGACCGGGTCGAAGATGCCGTCCGGCCGGGGGACATCGCCGGAGCGGTTGGGGATCGAGGCACTGTGCGCGATTCGAGGCATGATCGATTCAGTATTTAACAGATACCGAGTTCGAATTCAAGAGATACTTATCTCGAAATTGAACTGATAGTGACTGGGGGTCGCCCCGGCGTGCCGGCCGCGTTGCCCGGGCCCGTGCGAGGCAGGTAAGCTGGGGGGAGCCGGAGGCGGGCGGAGAATCGCCGGCGGGTCGGCATCGGCCCGCGGGAGGAAAGTCCGGGCTCCACAGGGCAGGGAGGTCGTTAACG
>JBHHVG010000547.1:0-1968 GCA_046754165.1 Myxococcota bacterium | reverse complement strand
TACGACACCGCCGGCCGCCTCGCCGTCGACGACGAGCTGATGGAAGAGCTGCGCGAGATCGCCCGCGCGACCTCACCTGCCAACACGTTGCTCGTGTGCGACGCGCTGATGGGACGAGACGCGGTGAATGTCGCGAAGGGCTTCAGTGACGCGCTCGACGTCGATGGCCTGATTCTCACCAAGCTCGACGGTGACGCCCGCGGCGGCGCCGCCCTGGCGATCAAGGCGGTCACGGGCGTCCCGATCAAGTATCTCGGAACGGGAGAATCCCTCGACCGCCTCGAGCCCTTTCGGCCCGAGGGCCTGGCCTCGCGCATCCTCGGGATGGGCGACATCGTCGGTCTGGTCCGCGACTTCGAGGAGGTGGTCGACGAGAAGGAGGCCGAGGCCGACGCCGAGCGCCTCCTGAAGGGGCGCTTCGGCCTCGAGGACCTGCTCAAGCAGCTGCGCACCATCCAGAAGCTCGGACCGCTGCGCGAGGTTGTGGCCAAGCTGCCGATGTTCGGCGGTCTGGCCGACCAGGTGGACGAGGCGGACCTGTGCCGGGTCGAGTCCTTGATCCAGTCGATGACCCCGGGCGAGCGGGCCCGGCCCGAGCTGATCGACAAGCGCCGGGCCTCCCGCATCGCGCGGGGCAGCGGCCGCCGCAGCAAGGACGTCCGGGATCTGGTCGAGCGCTTCATGCAGATGCGCGAGATGATGGGGAGCCTCGGCAAGAAGGGCGGGCTGCTCTCGAAGCTGCCGGGCATGGGGCAGCTCGCCGGCGCGGGCATGCCCGGCGGCGCGGATCCGTCGGGTCTGATGGCCGCCATGGGTGGTGGCGGCGGCGAGCGGGCGGCAGCCAAGAAGCGGGCGCGCAGCAAGGGCAAGCGGAAGCAGGCCCGCAAGGCGCGCCGGAAGAACCGCCGCCACTAGCATGCGCCCGCACGATCGAGCCTGGGACGAGCACAGGGGACCCCGCTCCATGAGCCGGCGCGCTTGCCCCCCCGTGCTCTCCAACCTCGCCCCCGTGGGGACGAGAGCCGAAGCGAGCCGCCCGTCAGGTTTCTCACACAGGCTGCCGATCCACCGGGGACCCATGCACCAGCCCCTTCTCGCCCCCCTCGTCCTCCTCGTCTGCCTGCTCGCCAGCGGCACCGCCGGCGCGAACGAGCCGCTGCCCCGACCGGCCGGCCTCGAGTCGAACGTCCGCTTCTGGACCCGGATCTACAGCGAGGTGGACAGCCGCGGCGGTCTCATCCATGACACCCGCCACCTCGATGTGGTCTACGAATCCGTCCTCTTCTCCAAGGGGATGTCGCGGCGCGCGCGCGAGCGCGTGGTCGAGAAGGCCAAGCGGCGGACCGCGGCGGTGCTGAAGCGCCTGGCCGGCGGCAAGCGCACGGGACTGAGCGAATCCGAGGCGCAAGCGCTGGCCCTGTGGCCCGCCGGCGTATCGAACGCGACGCTCCGCGCCGCGGCGCGCAACATCCGCTTTCAGCTCGGCCAGGCCGATCGCTTCAAGGCCGGGCTCGCGCGGGCCGGAGCCTGGCGCGACGACATCGAGCAGGTCCTCAGCGGGGCCGGCGTCCCCCTCGAGCTGTCGGCGCTGCCCCACGTCGAGTCGTCCTTCAACCCGTTGGCCTACTCCAGCGTCGGCGCCGCGGGCTTGTGGCAGTTCACGCGCTCGACGGGCCGGCTCTTCATGCGCGTCGACAACGTCATCGACGAGCGGCTCGACTCCCACAAGGCCTCCGTCGGCGCGGCCAAGCTGCTGCGGGCCAACTACGACCGGCTCGGCACCTGGCCCCTGGCGATCACCGCCTACAACCACGGCGTCGCCGGGATCGCCCGCGCGGTGCGCAAGGTCGGGACCACCGACATCGCGACCATCTCGAAGACCTACAAGGGCCGCACCTTCGGCTTCGCGTCGCGCAACTTCTACGCGGAGTTCCTGGCTGCCCTCGAGATCGACCGGAACGCCGAGCG
>JBHHVG010000546.1:0-1977 GCA_046754165.1 Myxococcota bacterium | reverse complement strand
TGACACATCGACGGCGCGGGGGCCACCTCCCGAGCTGGAGAGATCCCGAAGCAGGGGTCGTGGGCCGCGGTCGCGCCCGCTGCGCCGCGCGGGAGGCTCAAGGCGGCGCAACCGCTCTCCGATACGAGCGGTGTGTGAGGGGAGCGCTTTTCCCCGCGGAGACACGGTGTTGCGGAAGACCGCTCACGGATTCTTGACGGTGATGGCCCTGCTGCTCACGGCGGGGACGGGCGCCGCGACGACGATCACCTTCGATGCGGTCCACGAGGTCGGACCGGCGTTCAAGCTGATCCCGTCGCCGTACTCCGAGGCCGGCTTCGTCTTCACCGCGACGACCGGCGGGCTCGAGACCTGGCGCACCCTCGGCAGCGGCTGGGCCGGGTCGGCGGCGCTGATCAACGACACGGACCTCGGGATCATCACGGTGACCAAGGCAGACTCGGGAACCTTCTCGCTGCTGTCCATCGACATCTCCGAAGTCTTCGGAGGCGTGGGCCAGAGTGTCAGCGTGACATTCACCGGTACACGTCCGGACACCTCGACGGTTCAACAGACCCACGTGCTCGACGGCAGCCACGGCATGGAGACCTTCGTCTTCTCCGGCTTCACCGATCTCGCGTCGGTGAGCTGGGTCCAAGAGGCGGAATTCAACCAGGTCGACAACGTGGTGTTCTTCATCCCGATCCCCGAGCCCGCACCCGGGGTGCTGTTGGGATTGGGACTGCTCGCGTTCGCCGGTCGAAAGCGGCGCTAGCCGTCCACCGAGCGCTCGAACTCTAGACCCGCTCCGGGGCTTCGAGCACGCTGCGGTAGAGCGCCAGCACACGGTCGATCTTCCGGTCCCAGAGGTAGTCCTCTTCGATGCACTCGCGGGCGGCCGCGCCCATTGCTGCGAGCCGTTGGGGTGCGCCGCGAAGCTCGCGGATCGCGTCCGCCAGGCGCGCGGGCAGGTTCTCGGGTTGGCCCGCAGCCAGGCGAATGCCGAACTCCTTCCGCACGGTGTACCCAGGCCCCCCGCGATCCATCACGATGAGGGGCACGCCGAAGCTCATGGCTTCGAGCACGACCTGGCCGCTGGGCTCGCGCAGGCTGGGAAAGACGAAGAGGTCGGCGCGTCGGTAGAAGCCGTCGATCTCGCTGCGCGGGCGCTTGCCGTGGAACCGGATCCTCTCCGACACGCCCAGGGAAGCCGCCTCGCGCTCGCACAGGGCCCGGTCGTCTCCGTCCCCGACGATGTCGAGGGTAACGCCCGGAAGTTCGTTCAGGTGGGCCATGGCGCGCACGAGATAGATCGTTCCCTTGGTGCGGATGATCCGGCCGACGCTGAGCAGGCGCAGGCGCTCCGGGTCGCGGGGGCGCTCGCCTACGTCGGGAAGCTCGGTGATCGCCGTCTGGAGCAGCACTTCGAAGCGGCGGAGTGGAATCGCGGCGAGATTGTCACGGACATAGGGGGCGACCCCGAGCACGAGGTCGGCACTCGAAAGGCTGCGGCGCAGCAGCGGGTCGACGCGGAAGCGCCAGGCGTCGATGCGCCGCAGCCGCGTGTACGACGCCATGGCGCGCATGTCGGCTTCGTAGCCGGGAGGCGTCTCGACGCTGCCGCCGTAGGGGCCGAGGATCAGCGGCAGCCCCCATCCCACGCCCGGGGAGGGGTAGCGCATGCTGAGTGGGGTGAACTGGTGGATCAGGTCGAACTCGCCATCGGCGAGGAGCGCGCGAATCCGACGGCGCGCAAAGCGATGGAACTTCAGGTAGCCGGGCTTGAGCAGGGCGTTCAGCCGCTCGTGGACGCGGCCCAGGGGCCAGTCTGCGCACTCGAACACCCGAGCGTCGGGCAGCGCACTCGCTGCCTGGCCGGGATTGCCGTTCTTCACGAGCGTGAGCACGGTGGCATCGAGGCGACGGGACAGACGGCTGGCCATCTGATAGCCCCACCACGATTCCCCCACGTCGTCGGGATCGCAGTGCGTGGCGATC
>JBHHVG010000545.1:0-1979 GCA_046754165.1 Myxococcota bacterium | reverse complement strand
CATCAGGATGATCGCGGTGCGCTCGATGCCTCTCTTCACGCCCCCCGCCACGACGGTGATCGTCGCGGCCATGAAGAGCACGTGCAGCGCGAAGGCGTCCGCCCCCTGCGCGATGTCGGAGAACTCGTCCGCCACATCGGCGCTGAAGCCGGTGACGGCGGCGGTGAAGGCGTAGCGCAGCGTCCAGCCCGCGATGACACCGTAGTAGGCGAGGATCAGGAAGCCGGCGGCGACGAACACCAGACCCAGGGCCTTCCAGGCTCTGCCGCCGAAGTGCGCCAAGGCACGGATCGGGCTCTGCTGGGAGCCGCGGCCGAGCACCAGCTCCGCCAACATCACCGGCAGCCCGACCACGGCGGTCACGACCAGGTAGAGGACGACGAAGGCGGCACCGCCGTTCTCGGCGGTGAGATACGAGAACCGCCACATGTTGCCGAGGCCGACGGCCGAGCCCACGGCGGCCAGCACGAAGCCCGTATTGCTGCTCCAGTGTTCCCTGCCAGCGCCCATGCATTATCCCCCTCGGTTCGACGCGCGGAGGCGGGCTCCGTGACGCCGGTGCAATCGCTACCGCCGGGGGTGAGAGGCTGCGGCGGACCCATGATAGCCGGAGCCCGCAGCCGTGCCGAGCGCCACCCCTCGCGCCGCCGCGCGAGACGCGGCAAGGTACCGGCCATGTCGCACGCGAACGACACGACTCCCTTCGTCCTCGATCATGTCGCCCTCGCGGTGGCCTCGGTGGCCGACGTCCCGCCGATCCTGATGGGCGAGCTCGGTGGCCGGGAGTTCGCATCCGGTCCCGGTGTGGGGTTCCGGTGGTGGCAGTGGCAGTTTGCGCGCGGCGGCATCATCGAGGTGATCGAACCTCACGGCGAGGCCGGCGGCTTCGTCCATCGCTTCCTCGCATCGCGCGGGCCGGGTGTTCACCACGTCACCTTCAAGGTTCCGGACCTCGCCTCCGCTGCGGACGGCGTCCGCAATGGCGGCGTGAACGTCGTCGGATACGACGACCGCTTTCCCTCCTGGAAGGAGTGCTTCATCCACCCGAAGCAGGCCCAGGGGATCGTGGTCCAGCTCGCCGAAGCGCACCCGGAGCTCGAGCCAGAGGGATGGGAGATTCCGTTTCCGAAGGCAGTGGCGCCGGCCGCGAATCCCGCGGACGTGGCCGCCATCCGGCTGTCGTCGACGTCGGCGCGGCGCGCGCGGGGGCAGTGGCAGTCGCTGCTCGGTGGAACCTGCGACGACGGCGGTGAGGTCCTGAGATTCCACTGGCCGGAGTCGCCCCTCTCCATCGTCGTCGAGATCGATGCGGACGCGCCGGAAGGGCCCGTCGCGATCGAGCTGGCGGAGGCGCCGTCGGGGCTCCCGGTCGGGACCGACCCGGTGCTCGGCGTCCGCTTCGCGCGGGTCTGAGAGCCCGGGCGCTGGGCGTCACTTCTCGCTGAAACGCGTCGTTGCTTGCCAGTCCTCCCCGGGCGGCTGTCGCATCAGGCCGCGGCACGACTCCAGCAACCGTCGCGCCGCGACGTCTCCCTCGGGCCCGCTGGCGAGCGGCTCGAAGAGCGCGGCGGCCGCCTCGAAATCGCGGCGGCGATACGCGGACAGCGCATCCTCGTAGCGGGCGGCCCGCGCGAGCCGCGCGTCCGGAACCCTGCCCGCCCGTCCGAGGACTTCGAAGATCTCGACGGCATCCTTCTTGCCCTTCACCCTCACGCGGTCGATCTCCCGCCACTCGAAGGCAGAGCCCGCGGCGGCGCGGACCGTGTCCGAGACGAGGACCCGGGTTCCGTAGACCCGGTTCAGTCCCTCGATCCGACTCGCTAGATTCATCGAGTCGCCGACGCCTGTGTAGAGCATGCGGGACGGTGCACCGACGTTTCCGACGACGGTGGGGCCCGTCGACAGGCCGAAGCGCGTCGGCAACGGCGGGAGGCCTCGCTCGGACCACGCGGGATTTTTCACATCGAGCCGCGCCATGC
>JBHHVG010000544.1:0-1992 GCA_046754165.1 Myxococcota bacterium | reverse complement strand
GGGACGAGTGCCGCCGAGTCGACTGCCGGCCAGAGCGGGCAGCCGACGGGTCTCGGCGGTCCAAAATGCGAGAGGCCCCGGCTCCCGCCGGGGCCTCTCTGCCATCGATCTAGCGCTCTGCTCAGGAGGGGCGAACGTTCGTCGCCTCGGGTCCCTTACGGCCCGGACCGGAGTCGAACTCCACCTTCTGACCATCCTGCAGCGAGCGGAATCCCTCTGACACGATGTTCGAATGATGAACGAATAGATCCTCACCTCCGTCATCCGGGGTGATGAATCCGTAACCCTTTTCGTCGCTGAACCACTTCACGGTGCCACTAGCCAAGACTTTCCTCCTCGGGCCGGCGTTTCGGCGCCATATCCTACAGTGTCGGGCGCCACGCCACAATTTGATTTCTCACAAAGATCTGCGGATTTCCGCGAAATCTGCGGGGTCGAATCGAACGCCATCAGGCCCCGTCCAGGGTCACCGATCCTGAAAATTCCCTTTTACATTCAGCATCTTGGCATCCCACGCGCCACTCCACCCGCCCGCGCGACCCTCCTGGCCGTGGGCGAGACGGCCCGGATTTCCCCGGCTCCCGGCCACGACCACCGCTCGTCGCGTGCCGCATCGGGCGCACCGAATCGGTTACGAATCCGACCGCCAAGACAAGCGACGGCGTCCACGCAGTTTCTTGACTTCGCACTCCACGCGCAGCGCTTCACCCCTCGCTCGGAACGGTCCGTATTGGGTTGCCAGCATCCACGGACGCCCTGCCCTGGTAGCTCGCGCACCACCTGCGCGTTCCCCGTTGTGCTGCTCGAGCCGGCGCGCGGGATCTGTGGTGATTCCGACGTAGGTGCGCGCGACACGCTTCGACGTCAGCACGTACACGAACCATTCGGTGTCGGCGCCGCGTGTCACGGCGCGAAAGCCGCGTCGTCGCGCCGCTCGATCACGTCGATGTCGTCCCGTCGCACCCGGTCCCGATCGCCACGGCCTCTCGTCTCCCTCCCGCCACCCGTCCCCGCAGGAATCAGCAGTGACGGTGGGCGACGACGGTACGGCAATCACACCGGCCCCGTCGAATCTCCGTGGTGATGCGACCTCAGCGGGCGCTCCGGCGCCATACCCGTGGAACCGCGTTTGGCGCGAGACCGGAGCGGCGACTTGCGTTCCTGACGCACCGTGGTGCATCATGGTGTCACTCGGCGCCCCACCGGCACGTGTCATGCCAAACGGGTCGGAGGGGTCGATTGAACGGGCGGATTGAACTGGCGAGCGGGCAAGCGACCGTTTTCCTGAGAGTTGCGATACCCGTCCCGGCCTCTCGTCGCGCTCGGATCTGGCCCCGACCGAAGGTGGACCCGCACCGCGTGGGACGCTCGCGAAAGAGGGGTTCGCCATGTCCATCGCCAAGACCGTCAAGTGGTATCTCGACACCCATCACGTCAGCTACGAGATCCTGCAACACCCCCACACGACTACGAGCGAAGAGACCGCGAACGCGGCCTACATCTGGGGAGACCAGCTCGCCAAGAGTGTGCTGCTGGAAGACGAACGCGGCTACGTCCTGGTCGTCCTGCCGGCGTCGCGCCGCGTCGACCTGCGGAAGTTGCGCGCGAAGCTCGGACGCAAGCTCGAATTCGCCACCGAGGGAGAGCTCGGCCAGATCTTCAGAGACTGCGAGACAGGCGCCATTCCACCGCTCGGAGCCGCCTACGGGATCCCGGTGGCCTACGACGACCATCTGCGCCGACTCGGAAGCGTCTACTTCGAGGGCGGAGACCACCAGGACCTGGTCTACATGGGAGGCGTGGAGTTCGCGAGCCTGTTCCAGGACTCGCCTCACGGAGACTTCGCGGCGACCGCCTGATCGGCGAGACGGGTACGACAGAGCCGGAACTGAATCACTCGGACGACTCCGGCTCAGCCGAGGTCGTCGTCCTTGATCCGGACCTTCAGGGCGGGCAGCTCAAGGGTCTTGCCGAGAAGGCTCTCGACGATCT
>JBHHVG010000543.1:0-2001 GCA_046754165.1 Myxococcota bacterium | reverse complement strand
AACGCCTCGAGCAGGCCGACGCCGCAGCGGTTGGCCGCCACCATGGCCTCGAGCTCGGCGACGTTGTCGTCCGGACTGCGCGCCGGGTAGCGAGCCTGGGCGAGCTCGCGGCGCAGGCGCGCCTCGTCGAGACGTCCGGCGCGCACGATGCGGAAGGGCCGCAGCAGCACGCCCTCCTCCTCGAGGCTGCGCGAATCGGCGGGCATCGAGCCGGGCGTCACGCCGCCGATGTCCGCGTGGTGGCCGCGGCTCGCCACGAAGAAAGCGGGGCCGGCGCCGCCGCAGAAGACCGGCGTCACCGCGGTCACGTCCGGCAGGTGCGAGCCGCCGGCGAAAGGGTCGTTGGTGGCGATCACGTCCCCCTGCGCGAGGTCGCCGAAGCGGTCGCGCACCGCGCGGACGGTCTCGGCCATCGCACCGAGGTGCACGGGGATGTGCGGCGCGTTGGCGACCAGCCCCCCTTCCGGGTCGAAGACGGCGCAGGAGTAGTCGAGGCGTTCCTTGATGTTGGTCGAGACCGAGGTGTTGCGCAGCACTGCCCCCATCTGCTCTGCGATCGACATGAAGCGGTTGCCGAACACCTCGAGGCGGATCGGGTCCGGGCGCGACAGGTCCACGGGCGACGGCCGGCGGGCGCCGCCGGTGTCCGTGATGACCAGGATGTCCTCGACGCCCAGCTGCGCCCGGAAGCCCGGATCCACCACCACGCTGCCCGTGTCCTCGAGGATCAGCGCGGGCCCGTCGATCCGCGCGCCCCTCGGGAGCGCCTCGCGCTCGAAGACCGGCGCGGCGACGCGGCCGCTCCCGGGAAACCAGACCGACTCGCTGCGCAGCGGCCGCGCTGCGGCCGCGCGCGGCGCGTCCAGCGCGGGCGGCGCGGCGATCTCGCGCTCGGCGGCGATGCAGCGCAGCCGCGCCGTCACGATTTCGACCGCGCGACCCGGGCGCTGGTAGCCGAAGCGCGCGGCGTGCGCGGCGGCGAAGGCCGCGGCGAAGCGGCCGTCGGCGGGCTCGCGCACGGCCAGCGCCGTCTCGGTCCCCGCGTAGCGCAGGTCGAGGTGCCGCTCGCTGCGCACGTGCTCCGCCGCGATCCCGTCGGCGGAGAGCGCGGCCCGCCCTTCCTCTTCCAGCGCCACCAGGGCCGCGCGCACCGCGGAAGGAAGCGGAGCGCCGTCGTCGGGCAGCGCCACGCGACCGGCGTCGCGCTGGCCGTCCCAGCTGACCATCGCAGCGCCGATGCCGTGGGCGGACAGCACGCCCGCGAGCGGGTGCAGCAGGACCGTGCGGATTCCGAGCTCCCGCGCCAGGGCGCAGACGTGCTGTCCCGCCGCGCCGCCGAAGCCGACCAGGGCGCAGTCGCGCGGGTCGATGCCGCGGGACACCGAGACCTCTGCCACGGCGTGGGCCATGCTGGCGTTGGCGACCTCGACGAAGCCGGCGGCGACGGCGTCGCGGTCGTAGTCGTGGCCCGCGCCGCGCAGCTCCGCCGACAACGCGTCGAGCGCGCGCAGAACGGGCTCGCGCACCAGCGGGAACGGGAAGCGGTCGGGCTGGACGCGGCCCAGGGCGTAGTTGACGTCCGTGAGCGCCAGCTCGCGCGCCGCCGCCCGGCCGTAACAGAGGGGGCCCGGGTCGGCGGAGGCGCTCTCGGGGCCGACCACCAGGCGAAAGCCGTCGAAGCGGCAGAGCGAGCCGCCGCCGGCCGCCACGCTGTGGATGCGCATCATGGGGGCCTTCACGCGGATGCCGCCCACTTGCGTCTCGAAGGCGCGGTCGACCTCGCCATCCTCGATGAAGGAGACGTCCGTCGAGGTCCCGCCCATGTCGAAGCCGATGGCGCGCCCGAAGCCCGCCGACTCCGCCACCCGCGCGGCGCCCACCACGCCGCCGGCCGGCCCCGAGAGCAGCGCCGTCGGCCCGCGGAAGCGGGCGGCGTGGGTCAAGCCCCCGGAGCTCTGCATGAAGCGCAGCGTCGAGCCCGGGAGCGCGGCACCGAGGTCG
>JBHHVG010000542.1:0-2021 GCA_046754165.1 Myxococcota bacterium | reverse complement strand
CCTCGAGCACGAACAGCGCGACGTTGGCGGTGATCAGCCCGAGGACGCCGGGAAAGCTCTCATCGCGGCGGCCGATGACCGTCCGGCGAGTGGCGGCGTTCTCACCGCCTCCGGCCGCGGGTGAAGCGTCGGCCGTCGTCGCGTTTTCGTCGCTCCGCTCTCTCATCGGCCGCCGATTCCGCAGATGGCGGAGCTAACGCCTTTCGAGGCGCACCCGCGAGTCGAAGAACGCGGTGAACTCGCCCTCGAGCGGCCCGCTGGGCGTCACCACCTCGAAGCGGCCCTCGAGGCGTTCGTTCTCCACGTAATGCTCGAACCGGATGAATCCGGATTCGGCCCACTCTCCGAAGCCCTCGTCGATCTCACAGCGCCCCTTGCCCATGTCCGCCTGACCGGCGCACAGCATGGCCATGGTGAGCCCCAGGTTCGTGGCGAACCGCAGCTGACAGCCACCGTCACGAATCTCGCAGCGGCCCGTCACCGGCGCGACGGGAACGAGGATCCACACGTGCCGCGTGGTGGGGAGGTACTCCCAGGACTGCTTCAGCTCGGAAGAAAGGGACAGCACCGTGTGATCGCCAGAGGTCGCGTAGGCCGCGTAGTCGAAGTAGTACTCCTTCCCCTTGCGATCCACGAAGCCGTAGGGGGCGCAGCCCAGAACGGCGAGCAACAGCCAGACGGCCGGCAAGCGGAGAAATCGAGCGGGTCCATGCTTCATGCGACGGGTTTCCCGATGCGACGCGCGTTCCGGATCCCCCGTACTCTAGCCCGCATTGTTCAGGATCCCCGTCGCGCTCCGGCCCCGGAGATCGGCGCAGTCCGGATTTCCCGGATCCGGGCCCGGCAGCGACAGGGGCCGGGCGCGCAACCTTTCCTCGTCCCCGGGGTTTGGATCGGGGAGGAGCCCTGCCCGAACCGGGTAGGGCGGAGAGCTTGATGTCCAAGTACCCGCAGATCTTCGATCTTTTCCCCCGGACCCCGCGGCGCACCCGCGCCGGCGGGGACGGACGCTGAGCCGCAGCGTGCGCGAAGACGCAAGCCGCACGCTCACACGGCAGCGCCTGCTGGCGCGCGCGACCTTCGGGCCGCGCCCTGGGTCGGGCGACGCGCTGGACGCCGGGAGCGCGAACGCGTGGCTCGCGCGCCAGCTCCAGCCCGATGCGATTGCCGACGACGAGGCCGAGAGGCGGGTGGCGAGGCTCGCCCGCCGCGAGCTCGAGGACGGCGACCTCCACGGCGGCCTGCACGGCGCGGATCTCAGGAAGGCCGCGTCGCGAACAGCGCGAACGCTTCCGCCGGTCCGCCGGCTACGCGGTCGGGTCGCGCATCCTGCGCGCGGTGTACGGCCGCCGCGAGCTGCTCGAAGTGATGGTCGACTTCTGGTCGAACCACTTCGCGGTCTCCGCCCGCAAGGGCCCGGTGAGCATCTGGCTCGATGCCTACGAGCGGGAGACGATCCGGCCTCACGCACTGGGGCGCTTCGAGGACCTGCTGTCCGCCGTCGCGCGCAGCCCCGCCATGCTCTTCTACCTCGACAACGTGCGCTCCGGGGTACCCCGCAGCGAACGCCCGTTGCACAGGGTGGGCCCGGGCGGGCGCACACCCACCGGCATCAACGAGAACTACGCCCGCGAGCTGCTGGAGCTGCACACCCTCGGCGTCCATGGCGGCTACGCGCAGGCGGACGTCGTCGCCGCCGCACGCGTGCTGACCGGCTGGAGCATCGACCGGACGACGCAGCGCTTCCGATTCCGAAGCTTCCTCCACGACCGCGGCGAGAAGCGCTTCCTGGGCCGCCGCGCTGCCGGCTCCGGCGAGGACGAGGGACGCTGGCTGCTGCGCGAGCTCGCGAATCGGCCCGAGACCGCCCACTTCATCTCGACCAAGCTGGCCCGCCGCTTCGTCGCAGACGATCCCCCGCCGGCGCTGGTCGCGCGCGTGGCGATGCGCTGGCGCGAGACGCGCGGGTCGATCCCGGCTGTGCTCGAGACGATCCTGCTCTCGCCAGAGCTGGCCCGGCC
>JBHHVG010000541.1:0-2027 GCA_046754165.1 Myxococcota bacterium | reverse complement strand
AGCAGGTCGCGTGGGTGCGAGCCGCCCCCGGCGGGCGACTCCTGCGTCAGGCTCGACCAGCTGCCGCATTCCGGGCAGCGCCCGTGCCATTGGGCGTGTCGGGCGCCGCATTCGCCGCAGGCGTAGACGCTGTGAGGACGTGCCATGGCCGCAGTGTAACGGCGAACTCCCCGTCAACCTTCAGGCGGAGGCCTGGTTGACAGGCGTCGTCGCGCCCGCATAGCCTCCGTCCTTCCCGATTCGACCCCAGGAGGTCCCGATGTACGGCGAACTGGCCCGACGCGCCCTGAACGACGAGCCGCCCGGCGAGGAGCAGGCGTTGTGGCTGCTCGACGGCGAAGACGCGGAGCTGCTTCCGCTGCTGCAGGCGGCCTACGAGCCGCGACGGCGTCATTTCGGGCGGCGCGTCATGGTCCACGTGCTCAACAACGTCCAGAACGGGCTGTGCCCGGAAGACTGCGGCTACTGCTCCCAGTCGAAGGATTCGACCGCGGCCATCCGCAAGTACTCCATGAAGAGTGACGAGGAGATCCTGGCCGAGGCCGAGGCCGCTGCCAGGGCGGGTGCCAGCCGCTACTGCATGGTGCTCTCCGGGCGCGGGCCGAGCCTCGCGCACACCCGCAAGCTGGCGGACCTGATTCGCCGCGTGAAGCAGCGACACCCCATCGAGGTGTGTCTGTCCGCCGGACTGATCGGCGAAGAGCACGCGCGCATCCTCGCCGAAGCGGGCCTCGACCGGCTCAACCACAACCTCAACACCAGCGAGTCGCACTATTCCGAGATCTGCTCGACCCACACCTTCGCCGACCGGGTCGCGACCCTCGACGCCGCGCGCAAGAACGCCATCGGAACGTGCAGCGGGGTCATCATGGGAATGGGCGAGAGCAGCCGCGACCTCGTCGAGGTCGCCTTCAAGCTGCGAGAGCTCGAGGTCGCGTCGATTCCGGTGAACTTCTTGATCCCCATCGACGGCAACCCGGTGCAGTCCGACGGCTCGCTCACTCCCGAGCGCTGCCTGCGCGCGTTGGCGCTGATGCGCCTGGTGAACCCGCGCGCGGAGATTCGCGTCGCCGGCGGCCGCGAGGGCCACCTGCGCGCGCTGGGCGCGCTCGCACTGTGGCCGGCGAACTCGCTCTTCGTCGAGGGCTACCTCACGACCCGCGGCGACCGGATCGACGACACCTACCGGATGATTCGCGACGCGGGCTTCGAGATCGAGGGCAACCCGGCCTACGACGCGGACGCGGCCGGCACGGCGACATCCTTCCGCCTGGCCGGCGACGACCCGATCCTCAAGCCCGATGTGGCGCGAGACGCGTGAACCGGTGAGCCTCCGGGACATCGCGGCGGAGTCCCTGGGCGCCCTGCGCGCGCGCGGGACCTACCGAACGATGCGTGTCCTCGACGGCGCCCAGGCGCCGCGCATGATCGTAGACGGGCGCGAAGTGCTCGTGTTCGCCGGCAGCAACTACCTCGATCTCGCACATCATCCGGAGGTGGTCGAAGCGTCGGCGCGCGCCGGCGAGGCGTACGGCTGCGCCGCGGGCGGCTCGCGGCTCATCACCGGCAATCTCTCCATCCACGAGGAACTCGAGGCCGAGCTCGCGAAGTTTCTCGGCGTCCAGTCCGGGCTCGCCTTCAACACCGGCTACATGGCCAATGTCGGCGTGATTCCGGCTCTGGTCGGGGGCGGCGACGTGGTCGTCTCCGACGCGCTCAGCCACGCGTCGATCATCGACGGCTGTCGCCTGTCGCGGGCGGAGACCCGCGTGTTTCCGCACGGCGACATCGACGCCCTCGAGGGGATCCTGCGCGCCGTCGCGGCGCCCGACCGGCGCATCCTGTTGGCCGTCGACGGCGTCTACAGCATGGACGGCGACGTAGCGCCCCTGGGCGAGATGATCGCATTGGCGAAGCACTGGGGTGCGATCGTCCTGCTCGATGACGCGCACGGCACCGGTTGCCTCGGCGCCGGCGGACGCGGCAGCGCGGAGCTGCACGACGTCCTCGGCGACATCGATGTGCAC
>JBHHVG010000540.1:0-2031 GCA_046754165.1 Myxococcota bacterium | reverse complement strand
GTTCGCCTTCGTCGATCCGGCAGAAGCGCGGAAGTGGGTCTCCGAGTACTACGACATCCTCCGCAGCGAGTGTGTGCCGATCGGACACTCCGTGAACGCGAACATCGCGATGGTCACGGGCTTTTCCTGCCATCGGGACGAGGACGAGGCCAAACGGCGCGGAGAAGATGGGTTCCGCTTCTTCGGCTATGGGCTCGGTCATCACTACATCTTCGGCACGCACAAGCCGGGGAGAACCAACATCTGGGAGAAGTTCGAGGAGGCGCGTCCGCTGCTGCCACCGGCCGGCGCCCAGCGCGGTATCGGAACGCCCGATCAGCTGCGGAAACACCTTGCGAGCTTCGAGGAATGCGGGGTCGATCAGGTGATCTTCATCCAACAGGGTGGTCGCAACCGTCACGACCACATCTGCGAGTCCCTCGAGCTGTTCGCCGCCGACGTGATGCCGGAGTTCGCGGAGCGGGACGCACTGCGCGAGCGCCGCAAGCTGGACGACCTCGGTCCCTCCATCGAGAAGGCCCTGGCTCGAAAACAGTGGATGCAACCGCTCGCAGACGATGAGATTCCCGAGATGGTCGCGCTCGGCCGCCAGATCGTCGAAGAGATGCCTCCAGAGGAGGTCGAGCAGGGTTTCGCTCGAACAGGCGACGTGGCGGTCCCGTTGCGGGATCCCCTGGAGAGCTAGCCCGGACCGTGGGGTCGAAGAGCCGTGGGATGCCTGGGGAGGTCGCGCGCGCATCGGGCGGTGCCGCCTCGCGCGAAGCCTCGCTGCGCGCGCAGCCGCACGCGCAGATCACGCTGGTGCGGCACGGCGAGCCGGACTGGACGCCGCGCGGAGGCCCGTCCGTGAGCGACCCAGGCCTCACTCCGCTCGGCGCCGCCCAGGCCGCGGCCACGGCGCGAAGAGTCGCCGCGGAGACCATCGACGCCATCTACGTCAGCCCCCTGCGGCGCTCCCAGGAGACTGCCGCCGCCCTCGCCGATCGGGTCGGCGTCGAGCCGATCACCGTCGACGGCTTCGCAGAGGTCGGCGTGGCGGTCGACGGGCTGTCCCAGGGAGAGGTCGACCGTTACTTCGTCGAGGGAGCGCGTCGCCCTCTCACCGAACACTGGGGCGGTTGGCCGGGGGCGGAATCCTTCCACGATTTCCACGAGCGGGTGACCCGCGCCCTCGAGGAGATCCTGGCACAGCTCGGTTGCCACCCGGAGCGTCAGCAGGACTTCACCACCTGGCGGCTGCCCGAGAAGAAGCCGAGGGTGGCGATCGTGGCCCACTGTGGAACGAACGCGGTGGCGTTGACCCACCTGCTCGACATCCGGCCGGTGCCGTGGGAGTGGCTGCGGTTCGAGAGCGAGCTGGCCGCGTTCTCCGTCCTTCAGGCGCGGCCGATCGGACCCGACGGCCATGTCTGGTCGCTTCAGAACTTCAACGAGGTCGACCCCCTCAACACCGAGGGGCTTCGCGGACACGGGAGAGTCGCCATGTCGAGGGTGCGGATCTATCACAATCCGAGCTGCAGCAAGTCGCGCGGGGCGCTCGAGATCCTGCGTGCGGAAGGCGTCGCGCTCGAAGTCGTCGAGTACCTGGACGATCCGCCCGATCGCGCCACGCTCGAGCGGCTGCTCGAGCTGCTTCCCGATCCTCCGGCGGGGCTCGTCCGCAAGGACAAGAAGTTTCGGGAGCTCGGACTCGATCCGGACGGCCATCGGACCGCAGAGGCCGTCGTCGAGCTGCTGCTGGTGCACCCGGAGCTGATGCAGCGCCCGGTCGTGATTCGCGGCGAGCGCGCGCTGATCGCGCGCCCGTCCGAGACCGTGCGCGAGCTGCTGTAGCCGCCGTCGCATGGGCGCGGCGCGGTTCGTCTTCTCGACGCCGGGACCGGTCCATTCCGGCCGCGCACCCGCGCGCCCCGCGGCGGAGGCGCCTCCAGGCTGGCGCGCAGGTCCCGGGGCGAGCGGAAGCAGAGGTCGCGGTTGCGCCAGTAGAGCGTGGCGAGCGGGTCGAAGCGGTGCTGCTCCACGGCCTCCACC
>JBHHVG010000539.1:0-2042 GCA_046754165.1 Myxococcota bacterium | reverse complement strand
GATCCACCGCTGCACGAGTTCCTGCCCCACGGCGACGACGAGATCCAAGCGGTCGCCCAGGCCCTCGGCACGGACACCGCCAAGGTCCGCGCCAAGATCGAGGCGACCCGCGAGTACAATCCCATGCTCGGCCACCGCGGTTGCCGCATCGGGATCACCTTTCCGGAGATCTACCGCATGCAGGTGCGGGCCATCGCCGAAGCGGCGCTCGAGGTCGCGACGTCCGGCGTCGACGTCCACCCGGAGATCATGATCCCGCTGGTCTCTCATCGCGGCGAGCTCGAACGCCTCCGCAAGCTCGCGACGGACGAGCTCGCGCAAGTGCTCGGCGGGGACGGGGGCTCCGTGAAGGCAAAGGTCGGAACCATGATCGAGGTGCCGCGCGCGGCTCTCACCGCAGACGCCATCGCCCCGTTCGCCGACTTCTTCTCCTTCGGCACGAACGACCTCACGCAGATGACCTACGCCCTGTCGCGGGACGACACGGCGAAGTTCCTGCCGGACTACATGGAGTCCGGCATCCTCGACGAGGACCCCTTCGTTTCCATCGACGCGGACGGAATCGGTGCCCTCGTGCGCATCGCCGTCGAGCGTGGCCGCGGCGTTCGTCCCGAGCTCGGGCTCGGCCTGTGCGGCGAGCACGGCGGAGATCCGCAGAGCATCGCCTTCTGCGACGGCATCGGCCTCGACTACGTCTCCTGCTCCCCGTACAGGGTCCCGATCGCGCGCCTGGCCGCGGCCCAGGCCGCCTTCCGCGCGGGCCGGGGCCCGGCGACCCGGGGCCGGCGATGAAGCGATGGTTGGCGCTGCTCGCCGCCTGCCTCGGAGTGGGCTGTTCGACCGCCGATGGGCCGATCCCGGAGCCGCCGGGTGGGAGCGTTGCGGTCAGCGCGGACACCTCGCTGTCCTTCTACATCCAGATCGAGGTCTTCTACGGGCGGCTGGTGCGGCGTCGCTTCAATACCCTCGAGACCTTCAACGATCCGGTGCTGCGCGACCAGTTCCGGACCGAGAACCACTTCTTCGACTACTACGCCGACCTGGCCGAGAGCCTTCGCGACGCGCACTTCGAGCGCAACCGGCCGGTCGACGTCGCCGTCCGCGGCTTCGTCTTCGAGACGCCCGAGAGCGTGCGGGTGCAGGTTCGCTTCCTGGGTGAGGACAACCGCCCGCTCCGACCCAACAAGACCTCGTTGATCCGGCTCGACCGCTGGGAGCGGAGCGACGGCCGCTGGTGGATGACGCCCGGCAAGCTCTGAGAGTCGTCTTCGCTCGAATGGAAGGCGATGGGCCACCTGAGAAGCATCGTCCACAATAGTGGAAAACGATTTCTCACGGTCGCTCGAGGGTGCCTCTTCTGCTTGCACACGGTATCGGAGGAAAAAATCAAGACAAAACCCAGGCTTATGAGATTTCCTACCGGTGAGCGGCAAGCTGGCACAGTGCTTGCTCAAGTGTGACGCGAGGGCGCAAGCCCGCACTCTTGAAAAGCCTTTCTTCTTCGAGGAGACGACTGGGAAATCTTGGGAATCGCCTGCCGAGAGGGCCCTTCCCACACGAGAATCGACCCCTTCCGAACGCGCCCACGGGGCCCCGCACGGCACGAGCGGGGCACCGAGCGGTGTGGGCGGCCCCGCGGGCCGAGATCCCTGATCGACTCCCCGAAGAAGCGGCCGGAGACCTCTTGCCGCACCTGAAGAAGCCGTGGACGAACGACGCCGAGCTCGTTGCCCACATCCTGGCGGGAAGTCGCGAGCACTTCGACACGCTCTACGAGAGCTACTTCCCGCGCGTCTACCGCTTCGCGCTGAAGCGCCTCCGCAACCCGGCAGAGGCCGAGGACGTCAGCCAGGAGGTGTTCTTCACCGTCTTTCGCTGCCTCGAGAGCTTCGAGGGAAAGTCCACGCTGCTGGTCTGGATCTTCGGGATCACCCGCAACACCGTCAACCGCCGTTTCCGGGGCGCCCGCGCCCCGATGGACCCCCTGGACGCCGACGGCGCCCAGGAGGTGCCGTCGCTCGCGGCCGCGGCGGACCGCGTGG
>JBHHVG010000538.1:0-2046 GCA_046754165.1 Myxococcota bacterium | reverse complement strand
ACCTTCGGCGGCGGCGTCAACGAAGTGCAGCGAGACATCATCGCGGCGGCCGGGTTGGGCCTGCCCCGGCGCCGCCGCTAGCCGACGGAACGAGAGAGGATTCCATGGCGACCCCCAAGGAAGAGTTCGAACAGCGGATCCACGCCTACGTCGGCCAGCAGGCTGGCCCGCCACAGGCGGCGCCCGACCTCGTCAACGAGCCGATGATCCGGCACTGGTGCGAGGTGATGGGCGACGTCCGCCGCCATGAGCTCCGTCCACGGCGGCATCGTCGCGCCGCCCACCATGCTTCAAACGTGGATCCTCGAGGGGTTTGGCATGGCGACGCCATCACCGGCGCCGCGCGACAAGCAGCAGGAGCTGCACGCCCTCTTCGATGCCCAGGGCTACACCGGCGTCGTCGCCACCAACTGCGACCAGGGCTACGACCGCTACCTCCGACCGGGCGACCAGGTCTCCGCCACGACCGTCATCGAGACCATCTCCCCGGAGAAGGCCACTGCGATCGGCATCGGCTACTTCATCGAGACGCGCACGACCTTCCTCGATCAGCACGGCGAACGCGTCGGCTGGATGGTCTTCCGGGTGCTCAAGTTCAAGCCCGTAAAGCAGCCCCAGCCCCCGGCCGAAGGCGATGCGGCGCCGGCCGCGCCGGTGCGGCTGCGCCCCCCGCGCGCCCACGACAACGGCTGGTGGTGGGACAAGATCGACGCCGGCGAGCTCCACGTCCAGAAGTGCAGCGACTGCGGAGCGCTGCGACATCCTCCGCGGCCCATGTGCGGCCAGTGCCAATCGCTCGAATGGGGCAGCGTCGTCGCCTGCGGCCGCGGCTCGGTGCACAGCTACGTGATCATGCACCACCCGCCGATTCCCGGTTACGGCTTTCCCATCGCGGTGGGCCTGATCGACCTGGCAGAGGGCACCCGGATCGTCTCGAACGTCGTCGGCTGCGATCTCGAGGACGTCCATATCGGCATGGAGGTCCGGCTCTCGATCGAGAACGTCGACGACGAGACGAAGCTTCCCCTCTTCAGGCCCGCCGGATAGGGCGACGGAACCCATGGATTTCGACTTCACCGAAGAGCAGAAGATGCTGGCGGGCCTCGCCCGCGAGATCCTGGAGCAGGAAGTCGACCTCGAGCTCCTCAAGCGGTGCGAGGCGACGCCCGAGTGGGTGAGTGACACCGTGTGGGCCAAGCTCGCCGAGGCCAATCTTCTCGGAATCGCGGTGCCGGAGGAGTTCGGGGGAATGGGCTTCGGAATCCTCGAGGTGTGTGCGCTGCTCGTCGAGGTGGGCCGCAGCGTGGCGCCGGTTCCCGCCTTCGCGAGCCTCGTGCTCGGGGCCCTCCCGATCGCGAAGTTCGGAACCGAAGCGCAGCGCAAGCGCTGGCTCGAGCCCGTGGCCGCCGGACGCGCAATCCTCTCCGGCGCCTTCGTCGATGCCGGTACCCGCGAGGTCACGAGACCGGCCGCCAAGGCGGCGCGGGATGGAGAGGGCTACCGGCTCGAAGGCGTCAAGCCCTTCGTACCGGCGGCGCGCATCGCCGCGCGCGTCCTGGTGCCCGCGGCGACGGATTCCGGGGTCGGGATCTTCCTCGTAGACCCGGCCTCCGACGGCGTCGAGCTCACCCGCCAGGAGACGACGAACTGCGAGCCCGTCTACCGGATGGCGTTGACGAACGTGCACGTGGCTGGCGAAGACCTGCTCGGAGGAGATCTCGCGGAAGGCGACGTCGCAATCGCGTGGCTCCACGACTGCGCCCTCACCGCGCTGGCCGCCACACAGCTCGGCGTGTCGGAGAAGGCGCTCGAGATCACCGCGGCCTACGTGAGCCGACGGGAGCAGTTCGGCGCGCCGATCGGGTCGTTCGCGGCCGTCCAACACCGCTGCGCCGACATGTTGAGCGCGCTCTCGGCGCTGCTCACCTACTGGCGGGTGCTGCCGTGGCTGGTGCGCGCCTTCGCCGCGTTGCTCGAGCGCACGCTCGGCGTCGGCGGCGCGATCGGCGTCGGGGTGGCCGCCAACGTGTTCGTCGGCATGGTCGA
>JBHHVG010000537.1:0-2054 GCA_046754165.1 Myxococcota bacterium | reverse complement strand
GCCTGCTCGAGGCGCGCCGCAAGCGTCACGGCCAAGCCGTCGCTCAGATACCCGGTCTCGCCGTCCGAGCTGTGCACCACCATCGGCAGCATCGCGACGCGCACGGGCTCGGCGGCAGCAGATACAGCAAGCGAGCTTGCGGCACATGCCCCCGCCAGCACCGCAATCACGAGACGTTGATCGAGCACCCGACCTCCCGCGCGCCGCCCCGAGCGGCCAGCAGCGCTGTAAGTAGGCGGATTTCTTACCAGTCTCCGCAGAGCAGGTCAAGCGAGGGGTCGACAACGCGCAGCCAGACGACGACCGACGCGACCGGGCGCGATCCGACGATCTTGGACGCGTTCCGTTCCCCACGACGAGCACCACAGATGCTATTCCAATGGCGATACGCGGAGGGGCGGAGTCACACGATCGGAACCGCTGCCAGCAAGGGGTCGCGAATTGTCTGTCCACACCTTCGGGGAATACGAGCTCGATCGCTCGCTGTACGAACTGCGCCGATCCGGCGCACCAATCGACGTCGGACCGCGCATCTTCGACGTACTCGCATACCTGATCGATCACCGCGATCGGCTCGTCTCGAAGGAAGAGCTCGTACGAGAAGTGTGGGACGCGACGGCAATGAGCGGATCGTCCGTACCTACCTGCATCGCGGCCATTCGCAAGCTTCTAGGAGACGACCCCGCAAAGCCCGAATTCATCGAGACACTCCGGGGACGCGGTTACCGCTTCATCGCGCCGGTGACACGGACGACCAGCCGATACGCAAACGGCATCGGTGGAGCCGACCCCGACGCACTGCAACGTTCGCGAGACGTCAGCCGCCCGATCTTCGTCGGGAGAGAGAGCGAGATCGCCTCCCTCTACGCTGCGTTCGAACACGCTCTCGCGGGAACGCCGCAATTGGTCCTCGTCGCCGGCGAGGCTGGAATCGGAAAGACGCGCCTTCTCGAGGAACTCGCACCCGCCGTCCGAGACGACGGAGCGACCGTTCTGCACGGTCGATGTATCGAAGGAGGCGGTGCCCCCGCCTTCTGGCCCTGGGTCCAGATCATCCGGTCGTACACAGATACGCCCGGCCTTCCCAGCATCCCCGAGGCGCTCGGCTCACTCGCCCCTTCCCTGCTCCGAATGGTTCCCGAGATCGCTGATCGCTTCCCCAACGTGCCGGCCGAATCCACGGAAGACTCCGACCAGGCCCGGTTCCGCCTCTATGACGCTGTCTCCCTGCTGCTCAACAGAGCCGCCGTCGAGCGCCCACTGGTGCTGCTGATAGACGACCTTCACCGAGCGGACACCGCGTCACTCCTGCTCCTGCGCTTCGCAGCGAGGGAGATGCGGGACGCACCGATCCTCATCGTCGGCGCCTACCGGGAAATCGAACTCCAGTCCGACAACGTCCGCAGCGAAATCCTCTCGGACCTGACCCGAGAAGAATCGACGCGCTGCATCCAGCTTCACGGACTCACCGCCGACGCGGTCTCGCGCCTGATCGCCAACTCATCTCCCAGCGGATCTCCCTCGCAATCCCTCTCGATCGCGATGCACGAGCAAACCGCGGGCAACCCCTTCTTCGTGACCCAGATCATCCACCTTCTCGCAGCGGATGGCCGTCTCGACGATATGGACGAGAAGATCGAGTGGCGCTTTCGCCTCCCGAGCGGAATACGAGAAGCCGTTACCCGGCAACTCGACGGACTGCCAGAGGAAACCATCCGTACTCTCTCTGTCGCCGCGATCGCTGGCCGTGAATTTTCGATCCGCGTGATCTCGCCCGCGCTCGACGAATCCGTCGAAACCACGCTGGGCACTCTGCAGCCAGTCTTGGATTCGAACCTGATCACACCCCTACCAGGCCAGGTCGACCGTTATCGCTTCGCCCACGTGCTCCTACGCGACTGCATCTACGAAAGCCTCCCCGCGACCGAACGCATCCACCTCCATCATCAGATCGCCGAGTCGCTCGAACGCCTCCACAACGGAAACCTCGATCCGCACGCCGCCGAACTCGCCTACCATTTCTCCGAAGCGATCCCCTCGACACCATCGAACAA
>JBHHVG010000536.1:0-2060 GCA_046754165.1 Myxococcota bacterium | reverse complement strand
GGATCGAGCTCGCCGACGACAGCGACACTTCGTGCTCGACGGAGCGACCCCCGAACAACAAACCGATCCGGAGCTTTTCCATCCCCCCTCCTCGGCGCAAGCATACTGCGGGGCCGGCTGTCGGCCACGGCGTGGTGGCGGGCGCCCCGCGCGCCGCGCTTGACCGCCCCCGGGCCTCTCCGTACCTTCGTCTCATGGGCGCCATCCCCCCGGAACTCCAGAAGAAAGCCGATGCGCTGCACGCCGATCTGCGCGCTGCCGGAAAGCTGCTCGTGGCGTTCTCCGGCGGCGTCGATTCGAGCTACCTCGCCTACGCCGCGCACCGCGCCGTCGGCGACGACGCGCTGGCGGTCACCGCCGATTCCCCGTCGTACCCCCGAAGCCAGCGCGCCATGGCGGTCCGCGTCACCAGCGAGTTCGGGATTCCTCACCGCTTCGTGAAGACCCGCGAGATGGAGCGCGGCGACTACCGCGCCAACGGGCCGAACCGCTGCTACTCCTGCAAGTCCGAGCTGTTCGCGGTGCTCGGTGACTTGCGCGGCGAGCTCGGTTTCGACTCGGTGGCGTACGGCGTGAACGTCGATGACACCGAGGACTTCCGACCCGGTCACCGCGCCGCCGACGAGAAGGGAGTCCTGTCTCCCTTCCTCGATGCCGGGCTCACGAAGGCCGAGATCCGCACCCTCTCCAGTGCCGTCGGGCTGCCCACCGCCGAGCTTCCCGCCTCCGCGTGCCTCTCGTCCCGCCTTCCCTACGGTACCGAGGTGACTCGGGAGCGCCTGCGCCAGGTCGAAGAGGGCGAGGAGCGGCTGCGCGCCCTGGGCTTTCGTCAGGTTCGACTGCGGCACCACGGGCAGGTCGCTCGCGTCGAGATCGCTCCCGACGAGCTGGCCCGAGCCCTGGATCCGGAGATGGCGCGCGCGATCGCCGACGCCATCAAGCCACTGGGATTTCGCTGGGTCTCCCTCGACCTCGACGGATACCGCACCGGATCCCTCAACGAAGTGCTCCAGATCCGCAACGAACCGCAGCACTGATCGGTGAGCGCCGAGAGCTTCGCCGTCGCTGGGGCCCCGCGCGATCTCGGCATCGATCAGGGGCGCGCGTTCCGAGCCGTGCTCCAGATGCGCTACCGCGCGCAGCCCCTCCGGATCCGCGCTCTGCAGCGGTTGGGCCTGGGCGATCGCCGCAGCGATCGGCTGGACCGCGACCTGACGCGACACTTCCCCCGGCAGTCCGAGCTCGTCGAGGGCCTGGCGCGCGGCGCCGGAGTGCCGCGCCGCTGGCTGGTCGAGGCGCTGGCGACGGAGTTCGGCTCCGACGATCCGTCCTGCGACGATGCGGCGGTCGCCGTCGACACTTCGCTCGCATGCGGCGGCGCGCAGCTGCTTCGCAGCTTTGCCGCCGCCCCGGTGGTGCGGCGAGGTCGCCCCGCCGGCGGGCTCGCCTCGGTCGAGCTGACGCGGCCGTGGCTGGCCGCGACGCTCGCCGGTGTGAACGAGGCCGGGTTGGCGGTGGCGGGCGTGACGCGGGCGTGGACGTCGGAGCGCGGCGGCTGCGCCGCGCCAGCGGCTCTGCTCGTGCACGACTGCCTGTCGCTCTTCGATTCCGTCGACGGCGCCGTGGACTGGTGCCTCGGCCGCCCCGCCGCCGGCTGCGCCACGCTGCTGGTCGCGGATTCTTGCGGCGCCGCGCTCGCCGTCGAGGTGGCTGGCGACGACCGCCGGGTGGTGCGACCGAAGGACGGCCTCCTCGTCGAGGGGCGCGGTCTCGGTGACGCGGCGGCGTCGATCTGCCGGTCGGGGCCACCGGAGGACGCGGCCCTGGCCGGGATGCTCGGCGCGCCGGCCGCGCTGCTCGACCCCAGCGGCCGGAGGCTCGGCCTGTTCGATCCCCGTGCCGGCTCCGCGGAGTGGTTCGACGCCACCACGTCTCGAGGCGGAACCCCCGCCGACTCCGCAACGGTCGACGGCGCCCTTGGGTGTCGCGGCTAGCGGCGGCCTCCGCGGCGGCGGAGGACCGGGCGCCGTGACGCCAGAAAGGAAGGACTGTGCGACTGA
>JBHHVG010000535.1:0-2076 GCA_046754165.1 Myxococcota bacterium | reverse complement strand
CGGCGCTGGGCGTCTTCGCGACTGACGGTCGGGGGGCCCTCGACGAGACGAATGTCCGCCACCTCGGAGACCAGAACGCGGGCGCCGCCGGGGGTCGCAATCCAGAGTCTTCCGATCGCATCGGGGTCTGATCGATGCTCACGTGCCATGCGCAGGTAGACGTCGAAGCGCTTCTGCCCCTCGATGACCTGCGTCACGGCCTCGCCCCCCACAGCGGTCGAGACGATCTCCATCACGTCCGCCACGTTGAGGCCGTAGCGGGCCAAGGCGTCCCGGTCGGCGCGGACCACGAGCTGCGCCTCGCCGCTGATCTGCTCCATCTGGACGTCCGATGCGCCCGGAATCGAGCGGATGACGGCCTCGATCGCCTCTCCCTTCTCCTCGAGGACACGCAGGTCCTCGCCGAAGAGCTTGATCGCGATCTGCGCCTTGATCCCGGAAAGCAGCTCGTCCACGCGTGTTGCAATCGGCTGGGAGAAGTTCAGCAACAGGCCTGGATGCTTGCTCAGATCCTCGTTTAGGATCCGGATGAGCTCCTCTCGGGAGCTGGTGGTCGTCCACTCGGATTGGGCTTTCAGGCCCACGAAGATCTCGTTGTTCGAGATCGGCTCGGGGTCTCCGCCGAGCTCGGCCCGCCCGATCTGGCTCAGCGCGTACGTGACCTCCGGGTACTCCAGCAGTCTCTTCTCGAGCCGTGCGGCGATCCGTTTCGATTCAGGAAGCGAAATGCTCGGGTTCATCGTCACACGGATCGTCATGGTGCCCTCGTCGAGCTCTGGGACGAACTCCGTCCCGAGTAATGGCAACGTCACCAACGAGGCCAGAAGCGCAGCGATCGCACTAATTACGACGATCGCGCGGTGCCTGAGCGCGAATCCCAGGGCGGGCCGATACGCGCGTTTGAGCAGGCGCACCAGGAACGGGTCGGACTCGTCGAAGCGCCCGGTGAACAGGAACGACGAGAGCACGGGAACGATCGTGAGCGCCACGACGAGCGAGCCGAGCATCGCGAAGGCGATCGTGAAGGCCATGGGGCTGAAGAGCTTGCCTTCGACGCCCTGCAGTGTGAAGAGCGGCAGGAAGACCACCACGATGATCAGGACTGCAAAGAAGACCGGCTGGGCGACCTCCTGTGTCGCCCGCAGAACGCGGAGCGGAAGCGAATCGCCCCGTTCGTTCGGTTCCGCGAGGTGGCGCACGATGTTCTCGACGACCACCACCGAGCCGTCGACCATCATGCCGATCCCGATCGCCAGACCGCCGAGCGACTGCAGGTTCGCCGAGAGTCCGTACCAGCGCATCATGATGAACGCGATGAGCATCGAGAGAGGGATCGACACGACCACGACGAGCGCCGAGCGCACGTTCCAGAGGAAGACGAAGAGCACGAGGACGATCAGCGCCGCGGCCTCGGACAGCGCATTGGTCACGGTCTCCACCGCCTTGTCGACGAGGGCGGACTGGTCGTAGATCGGAACGATCTCGACGCCCTGCGGCAGCGCGGCCTGGATCTGCTCGACCTTGTGACGGACACCTTCGATGACGTTGCTGGTGTTGGCCCCCATCAGCTGGAGGACGATCCCCATCACCACCTCACCCTCACCGTTCAGGGTGACCGTCCCCTGCCGGATCTCGGGCCCGTACTCCACGTCGGCGACGTCGCGGACGAATACGGGCGTACCGTCCTGGGAGGAGAGAACGATGTTCTCGATGTCCGTGCGACCCTGAGGGCCGCCCTCGATGAGACCGACCCCGCGAACCACGACTTGCTGCTCCTCCCCCTCGAGGTACCAGCCACCCGCATTGCTGTTGTTGGCCTCGATCGCCTCGCGGAGGTCACCGAGCGTCAGTCCGTAAGAGAGGAGTAGATTGGGGTCCACCTGCACCTGGTACTGGCGGACCTCGCCGCCGAAGCTCAAGACGTCGGTGACGCCAGGCACCGTGCGGAGCTGGAACTTGACCACCCAGTCGTTGAGGGTCCGCAGCTCCATCGCGGAGAATCCTTGCCCGGTGAGCATGTACATGTAGATCTGGCCCAGCCCAGTTGTGATGGGCCCCATCTCGGGGTCCCCCAGC
>JBHHVG010000534.1:0-2129 GCA_046754165.1 Myxococcota bacterium | reverse complement strand
TCCCGCTCAATCTCGGTGTGACCCGTCACGGGGCCGGGAGAGGTCGCACCCAGGCGGACTTGTTTCTCGTCTCCGGTTGCGGTCTGCCAGCGGCCGGGGACCAGCCTTCTGATGACGCCCGCGACCCGCTAGAAGGCGTCACGGACGGGCGTCGCTGGCTCTAGTTTCAGCTAGGCAGCGATTGCGTAGTTGTCGTCGGCAATTGTCATTACCAACTTGCCACCGGATTAACGAGGAAGGCGACACCCTCGGCACGCAGCGCTCACCTTCGACCACCCGTCGAAGCCAATCGCCCCCGTGGGAGGAAGGGTAATCCCCTCAGGAGCCAGCGCAACGCCCGAAGAGAAGGCCATTGGCGGCCGAGGGCGATCCCGATGCTGGAGGGGACGCCCGAAGCAGGCCCGGAGCCGGCGCCCTAGAGGTCGGCCAGGGCCATCCCGCGCGCGCCGTAGCGCTCTCCGGCGGCGGCTCCGAGCGGCAGCGCCTCGTCGAGACGCGCGAGGTCGGCGGCCTCGAGCTCGACCGCCGCGGCACCGGCGTTGTCATCGAGATACTTGCGGCGCTTGGTGCCCGGGATCGGCACGATGAAATCTCCCTGGGCCAGCAGCCAGGCGAGCGCCAGCTGGCCGGGCGAGCAGCCGCGATCGGCGGCGATGGCCTCGACCTCCGCGACGAGGCGCAGGTTCGCCTCGAAGTTCTGCTTCTCGAAGCGCGGGGTCGTGAGGCGGAAGTCGTCGTGGCCCAGATCCTCGAGCTTCTTGATCTGGCCGGTGAGAAAGCCGCGGCCGAGCGGGCTGTAGGGCACGAAGCCGACGCCGAGCTCGCGGCAGGCGCCGAGGATTCCCCCGTCCCGCTCGGGATCCCGGCTCCACAGCGAGTACTCGGTCTGCACCGCGACGATCGGGTGGACCGCGTGGGCGCGCCGCAGGGTGGCGGCGGAGACCTCCGAGAGGCCCAGGGCGCGCACCTTGCCCGCCTTCACCAGCAGGGCCATGGCCCCGACGGTCTCCTCGATGGGGACCTGCGGGTCGACGCGGTGCTGGTAGTACAGGTCGATCTGCGCGACGCCCAGCCGCCGCAGGCTGGCGTCGCAGGCGCTGCTCACGTACTCGGGCTTGCCGCACACGCCCACCACGGCGCCGTCCTTCCGCTGGAAGCCGAACTTGGTGGCGAGCACGACGCGGTCGCGCCAGCCGCGCTCGGACAGGAAGGCGCCGATCAACTCCTCGTTGTGGCCGCTGCCGTACGCGTCGGCGGTATCCCAGAAGGTGACGCCCGTCTCGACGGCGCGTTCGAGGGTGGCGATGCACTCGGCCTCGTCCGGTGTCCCGTAGAACTCGGACATGCCCATGACTCCGAGGCCGATGGCGGAAACCGGAAGCGACCCGCCGAGGTTGCGCTGCTGCATGCGTAGACTCCTCCCCCCGTCGAACCATATGGCCCCGACCTGCGGATGACAAGCAAGGCGCCTGCCGCCGCATCACCCTGCGGCGCTGTGCGAGAGGTTGTGCTGCCAAACGAGCGGGTGGTACGATTGCTCTGGCTCGCGACGAAGCAACTGGACGGACCCGGCACGAGCCAGAGGAGCGGCCGATGCTCGCCGACATCCAGGTGCGTGGGGTCGTCCTGGCGCTCTCGAGCCTCGGGCTCGCCTGTGCGAACGCGGGGCCCTCCGGGATCTTCTACGCCACCGGCGACGACGCGGTGACCGCCGACGGGCTCCACCGGATCGAGTGGGAGCCCTTCAAGGTGTCCTACGTGAAACCCGGCGCCGAGCTCTCCCGCTACGACAAGCTGATGATCGACGCAGTCACGGTGTCGTACCGGCGCCCGCCGCGGGACCACCTCAACCTGGGGAACGATTATCGCCCCATCTCTCCGAACTTCCGGCTCTCCGCAGAGAAGATCGAGGCGATGAAGCGAACGTACCGCGACGCCTTTGTCGAAGAGCTGTCGAAGAACCCGAGCTTCGCCATCGCGTCGGAGCCGGGCTCCGATGTCCTGCGCATCAGCGGTCACATCGTCAACCTCGTCGTGACCACGCCGCCCCTGGACGAGCAGGACACGGACGAGACGGTCTCCACCTCGTCCTCCGGCTCCATGACCCTGGTGCTCGAAGCCCGCGACTC
>JBHHVG010000533.1:0-2138 GCA_046754165.1 Myxococcota bacterium | reverse complement strand
GGTCCGTCGCAGCAACGGGCGCATCCGCCATGCAAGGAGCGGGTGGAACAATCGGGCGAACCACGATTCCGCGAGCCACTCCGTCCGTTGCGGCGGCAGCGCCGGGAACGTGTGGACGCAGTTGGCGAGAACCACGCCGCCCGCCGCAAAGGCCAGCTCCTTGATCGCCTCGTCTCCGTAGCCGGCCTCGACCAGCGCCTTCTTGTCTGCGGCGGACGGGGGTGGATTCGAGCGCGAGATGCGCCGCGCGAAGTCGAGCGCCGGCTTGACGCGTGGATCGTATTGGGCCGTCTGGAGGGCGTGCTCGAGCTTCCGAATGCGTTCATCGGGCATTCCGATGATGCTCAGGAGAACGCGAGTCGCCGCATAGCAGAAGCGGCAGGAGTTGTCCTGGCTCACCACCAGCGCGATCAGCCCGCGGAGCTCGTGATCGACGTGAATCAGTGGGGCGTACTCGAGCTCGGATTCCATGTGCACGAGAGGCGGGCATCCGAGGAGGTAACGATTGGCGGGCGTAACCATCCCCATGTGCTTCTTCAGCCACTGCTCGAGCTCGGCGTCTTGCTGCGTCGCGACCAGAGGTTCTTCCCACTCGACGTCCTGTAATAGCGTCATCCAGAGTCTCTCCGACGGTGCGATTCCGAGGCTGAGGGTACCCCCGCACGGC
Source organism: Myxococcota bacterium (assembly GCA_046754165.1). GTDB lineage: Bacteria > Myxococcota_A > UBA9160 > UBA9160 > SMWR01 > JAFDEI01. The sequence goes on along the minus strand of JBHHVG010000533.1, from coordinate 1,471 downwards.
TTCTGGTGATACGTCATTCGATCCCGAACCGTTTCATCTTCTTGTAGAGGCCCTCGCGAGTGATCCCCAGCGCCCGGGCCGTCGCCGCGCGGCGTCCTCCGTGGTCCGCCAGTGCGCGTCGAATCACGACCGTCTCGAAACGCTGCACGGACTCCCGGAGGGTCTCACCCGATCGGGCGGCGGCGGTCAGCGCCTCTCCGCCTTCGAGCAGGCGCCGCGAGAAGTGGGCCGGGCCCAGTCGATCGCCAGGGGACGCGAAGGCCAGGGCGCGCTGCACCTCGTTCTCGAGCTCGCGGACGTTGCCGGGCCAACCGTAGGCGTCCAGCAGCTGACGGGCCTCGTCCGAAAGCTCGACGCCGTGCACGCCTTCGGTGCCCCCGTGCAGAGCGAGAAAGAACTCGGCGAGCAATCCGACATCGCCCGGGCGCTGGCGCAGCGGCGGAACGTCGATCGGAAACACCGCGAGGCGGTAGAAGAGGTCCTCGCGGAAGCAGCCGCGGCCCACCTCGGCCCAGGGGTCGCGGTTGCTGGCGGCGATGACGCGCACGTCGATCGCGCGCGAGCGGTTGCTCCCCACCGCGCGGACCTCGCGCTCCTGGAGCACCCGCAGCAGGGCGGCCTGGAACGGGCCCGTCGTCTCGGTCACCTCGTCGAGGAAGAGGGTGCCGCCGTCGGCGGACTCGAACAGCCCGGTCTTGTCCCGGTCGGCGCCGGTGAACGATCCCTTCACGTGGCCGAAGAGTTCCGTCTCGAGCAGGGTCTCGGGAAACGCGGCGCAGTTGACGGCGACGAATGCGCTCGCTCGCCGGGGGCCGCCGTCGTGAATGGCCCTGGCGACCAGCTCCTTTCCGGTGCCCGACTCGCCAGTGAGCAGCACCGTCGCTCGCGAGCGCGCGGCGCGAAGGGCCAGCGCGAAGACGTCGCGCATGGCGCGGCTGCGACCCACGATGGCGGGGAAGGGCGCGCGTTCCTCCGGATGCTTCCGCTGCTCTCGTGACGACCGCAGCACCTGCTCGATGCGGACGACGAGATCCCGGCTCGTGAAGCGCTCGTCGTGGCCCTCTCGCAGCAGTACGTCCGCAGCCCCGGCGACCCGAAGGTCGGGAATGGACTCGGCGTCTCCGGCATCGATTCGCACGATCAGGGGTGGCGTGAAAGGCGCGCCGCGCAATCGGGCCAGGTCGCGCAGGGCGGCGCCACCTCCCTCGTATTCGAGGATCACGGCATCTGCCTGCGGCCACGCCGCTTGCAGCGCGGACTCCACGTCGGGTGCCCAGACGACGTCGAGGCTCGGAGCCTCGGCGACGAGGTCGCCGTCGAAATGGCGCCCCCGACCGATCCACAGGACGGAGAGAATCGAAGACATGGGTCCCCCTGGCCCCCCCGGTGGGACGAAGAGCAAGGAGTGTGCCGGGCCGGGAGCCGCGCAGGGCGCACGGGACGCCGCGGTCGTGGCCACCGGTGGCCGTTC
>JBHHVG010000532.1:0-2145 GCA_046754165.1 Myxococcota bacterium | reverse complement strand
ACTCCGGCGCGCGTGGCGTCTGCCAGCCCCCCCAGGCGCTCACGCGCGGCCATGCTGCGGATGAACACACCCGGATCGCCGGCGCTCGAGCGAACCCGGATGCGGTCGCCGAGCAGTGCGCCGCCGGTGCGGCGGCTCGAGGGATCGACGGCGACGATTCCGATGGTCTCACCCCGCGGTCGCAGCTCGCGCACCAGGGCGTCGAGCAGCGTCGACTTGCCGGCTCCCGGTGGGCCGGTGATGCCGACGCGGCGCGCGCCCGGCGTCGGCGCCTCGCGCTCGAGCTGCTCGAGCACGAGGCGCGCCTCGGCGCGCCGGTCCGGCCGCCGGTCATCGGCGAGGTTGAGGGCCTGGGAGACCGCGTCGCGCTCACCGGCGAGGACCCGGGCGGCGAGGTCAGCCGGCAGGGTGCGACTCCACGACGACGTCGACGATCTCGTCCATGATGTGGTTCAGGTCGAAGTCCTTGGGGGTGTAGATCCGGCTCACGCCCGCCTCGAGCAGCTTTTCGGCATCGTCTTCCGGGATGATGCCGCCCACCACGACGGGCTGCGGGTCGCCCCCAGCCCGCTTCTGTCGTTCGAGGACGTCGCGCACCAGGGTGCCGTGGGAGCCCGACAGGATCGACAGCCCGATGACGTGCACACCCTCTTCCCGGGCACTCTGAACGATCTGCTCCGGCGTCAGGCGGATGCCCTCGTAGACGACCTCCATGCCCGCGTCGCGCGCGCGCACGGCGACCTGCTCGGCGCCGTTGCTGTGGCCGTCGAGCCCCGGCTTGCCGATCAGGATCTTGAGCGGACGTCCCAGGGTGTTCGAGACCTCGCGGACGCGCTCGCGGATCTGGCGGGTCTGGTCGCTGACATCGCGGGTCAGCTGCGTCGACACGCCGGTCGGCGCCCGGTACTCGCCAAAGAGCTCGCGCAGGGCGTCCGCCCACTCGCCGGTCGTGACGCCCGCGTGGGCGGCGCCCACGGATGGCGGCATCAGGTTGCCCCCGTTCTTGACCACGTCCTTCAGGTTCCGGAGCGCCGCCTCCACCTCGGCGTCGTTGCGTCGGCTGCGGAAGGCGTTCAGGCGCTCGATCTGCTCGCGTTCAGCCGAGGCGTTCACCGTGAGGACGGACTGGGCGCCGGCGGTGAGGGGTGAATCCTCGGCCTCGGTGAAGGCGTTCACGCCGACCACGATCTGCTCGCCGCTCTCGATGGCGTGGGAGCGCCGTGTCTGGGACTCCACCAGGCGCTGCTTCATGTAGGCGTTCTCGACGGCGGCCACGGCGCCGCCCATGCCGAGCACCTTGTCGAGTTCGCTGCGCGCCGCCTCGGCGATCTCCCGGGTCTTGGCCGCGACGACCTCGGAGCCGTCGAAGAGGTCGCCGTACTCCAGCAGGTCGGTTTCGATGGCGAGGATCTGCTGGATGCGCAGGGACCACTGCTGGTCCCAGGGGCGCGGCAGGCCCAGGGCCTCGTTCCACGCCGGCAGCTGGAGGGCCCGGGCGCGGGCCTTCTTCGACAGAGTCACGCCCAGGGCTTCGAGCACGATGCGGATCACGTTGTTCTCGGGCTGGGCCTCGGTGAGGCCGAGACTGTTCACCTGCACGCCGTAACGGAAGCGGCGCAGCTTAGGGTCGTCGACGCCGTATCGGTCGCGGCAGATCTCGTCCCAGAGCTCCGTCATCGCCCGCACCTTGCAGGTCTCCTCCACGAAGCGGATGCCCGCGTTCAGGAAGAAGGAGATGCGGCCGACCACGCGCGGGAAGGCCTGTTCGGACACGTCCTCCCGGGCGCGCACCGCGTCGAGCACGGCGATGGCGGTAGCCAGGGCGTAGGCCGTCTCCTGCACCGGCGTAGCACCCGCCTCCTGGAGGTGGTAGGAGCAGATGTTCGTTGGGTTCCACTTGGGGATCGCCTCGACGGTGTAGGCGACGAGGTCGCTGATCAGGCGCAGCGAGGCCTCGGGCGGGTAGATGTAGGTGCCGCGCGAGAGGTATTCCTTGATCAGGTCGTTCTGGGTGGTGCCCTGGAGCAGCACGGCGTCGACACCGCTGCGCTCGGCCACCGCCTGGTAGAGCGAGAGCAGCCAGGCCGCCGTTGCGTTGATGGTCATCGACGTGTTCATGCGGTCGAGGGGGATGCCGTCGAAGAG
>JBHHVG010000531.1:0-2150 GCA_046754165.1 Myxococcota bacterium | reverse complement strand
GCGGAATCGTCGGGATGCCGCGCTGGTCGCTCGCACTGGCGTGCGTCGCGCACGCGGGAGTACTCGGCTGGGCCGCGGTCACCCTGCCGTGGAGCTACGCCGCCCCCTTCGCCGTCGCCGCATCCGCCCTGTGCGTCGGCCACGTGCTCACGGCGGCGCTCGCGGCGGCGCGCTCGCGCTCGCTTCCGAACGTGTGGCTGGGTCTCTGCGTATCGTCCCTCGCCTTCTTCGCGTGGTGCGTCTTCCAGATCGCTGCGACGGCCAGCATCCTCGTGACCCTGTACGGATCGCTTGGGCGTGGCTTCAACACGCTCTTTGCCCTCAGCCTGGCGCCGATCGCGCTCTTCACCGTGCCGCTGTCGCTGTGGGGAATCGCGCTCTGCGGGAGCGCCGCGGGCAAGCGCCGCCTCGCCACGGCCGCGCTCGCGATCCTGATCTTCGCCGCTGCTGGCGCCTGGTGGGCAGCGGCCTCCCGACGCAGCGCTGCGCTCCCGACCGGGGCGTCGCCGTCGGAGCTCGCCTCGCGTGTCGCGAAGGGGCTGCCCCGCTGGCGCGACCTGCCGCAACCGCCTCGATCGCCGCGATCACGCTCGCAGAACGCGGCCCTCGATGCGAGTGGACCCGCAGACTGCGAGCGCCCCCCGACCGACCCTGCTGCGAGGGCGACCGTGGTGCTGCGCTACCTCGCAGCGGGTTCACGACGGATCGAGACGCGCACGGAATGTCTCCAGGGAGATCCGGAGGAGCTCCCCGGTCGCATCGGTTCGCGCCTCGCAGCGAGTGCCCTGCGCGCTCCTGCGAAGATCGACTGGCTGACTGGCGCGCGCCCGCTGCGCGAAGGAACGGCACCCACGGCCCTCCTCGAGTTGCGACCGGGCCTGGACGGCGTCTGCGTCGCCGAGCGCTGCCTGATGCCGTGGCAGCTGGTTCTCGCCGACCGCTTCAACGCCCTTACACCGTGGCCCTACCTTCCCGATCTGCGCTTCGGCTTCGACCCCGGGACACTCCGCTCCGCGCTTCGCGGTGCGGCCGTGCCCGAAGGCGGAAGGCTGACCGCGATCGAGGTCGCGAGCTTCGCGGTCGACCGCTGGGGCGAGCTGAGAGAGCTGCGGCGGCTTCGAACGGCAGCCAAGGAGATCGAGCTCGGCGAGCTCACCGTGGCGGGAGAGCTCGCAGAGCGTCACATCGCCCTCGCCCAGCGGCCGACCGGCGTCTTCCGGTACCTCGTCGACCCGGTCAGCAGCCGCAAGCTCCCCGGCAGGTTCTCGATCCAGCGCCAGGCCGGCACGACCCTCGCCCTCTGCGAGCTCGGCCGCGATCGGGAGCGCGTCGCCCGCATCGCCCGGCGTTCCCTCACGATGTTGGCCGCGCTGGAACGGCGTGCGGGCGACGTCAGCGGCCTCGTCCGCAATCCCGCAGGTGCCGAAGCCCGCATCGGCAACGCGGCGCTTCCCCTGATCGCGCTGCTCTCATGCCGTCCACGTGTCGGCCCGCGCTTCGACGAATTGACGGCCCGGCTCGGGCGACTGCTGCTCGCCCTCCAGAGACCAGACGGAGGCTTCCATCCACGCTACGACCTCGTGCGCGGCCAAGCCGTCCCCGGCGGTATGCCGCTCTACTCCGAAGGCCAGGCCGTATTCGCGCTCACGCTTCTCGAGGAGCACGTGGCGAATGGCCGAGGCGGCACCTCGACGCCGCTGCCGGCGTACGACCGTGTGCGCGATGCGGTCGAGCGCGCCATGCGCTACTTCGCGGAGTCGTACTGGTCCCATCCCCTCGCCGACTTCTTCTACGTCGAGGAGAATTGGCATTGCCTGGCCGCTCGCGCCGCGCTGGGCCACCACCGCAACGACGCCTACGAGCGCTTCTGCATCGACTACACCGCGTTCCGCTCGCGCTTGATACTCGATGAAGAAGACGGCATCTCCCCGGACTTCCTGGGCGGCTTCGGCTTCGGGAATCTCTTCCCGCCGCAGAACATGCCCACGGCGGGCTACGTGGAGACGCTCGCCGCCGCCATGGCGGTGAAACGAGCGCGCGGCGCGGACCTCGCGCCGGATCGCATCCTGCTTCGGCGCAGCCTCCGCTTCCTGTTGCGCCAGCAGTGGACCGGTGCGACGTGCTTCGCGTGCTCGCGAAGCGAGCTCATC
>JBHHVG010000530.1:0-2156 GCA_046754165.1 Myxococcota bacterium | reverse complement strand
CCTTCTACGACCCCGACGATCCGGACAGCACGGCGCGCAGTGTCGCGGCGCTCGAGGCGCACATCGCGCGCTACCCCGGGCGCATCGCGGGCATGCTCTTCGAGCTGGTCCAAGGCGAGGGCGGCTTTCGCACGGCGCCGAGGGAGTTCTTCGTCCCGCTGATGGAGCGCTGCCAACGCGAGAAGATCGCCGTGTGGGTCGACGAGGTGCAGACCTTCGCGCGCACCGGCGAGCTCTTCGCGTTCCAGACCCTTGCCCTCGCGGACCACGTCGACGTCGTGACCGCCGGCAAGATGCTCCAGGGCAGCGCCGTGCTCTTCACGCGGCCGTACAACCCGAAGCCGGGCCTCGTGGCCGGCACCTACGCGGGATCGACGGTCGGCCTGGCCGTCGGCGCGCGCATCATCGAGCGCCTGGAGTCGGAGGGCTACCTCGGCCCCGAGGGCCGTGTGGCGGTGCTGGGCGGTCGCGCCGAGCGCCGCATCGAGGCCATGCACAGGCGAATGCCGCGGGCGGTGGGCGCGCGCACGGGTATCGGGGCGATGCAGTCCTTCGTGCCCTTCGACGGCGCGCCGGACGTCGCTGCCGCGGTGCTCCAGTCCGCCTTTGCCGAGGGGCTGATGGTCTTCACCGCCGGCTCGAACCCGACGAAGATCCGCATGCTGCTGCCCCTCAACGCGTCGGATGAAGAGCTCGAGACCGGCTTCTCGATCCTCGAGAAGGCCCTCGCCCAGGTCGCGGAAGAGCGGGGGCTCGCGTGCTGATGCTGCGCCCGGTCGCCGCGGACGATCTCGACTCCATCGTCGCGCTGGCAGACCAGCTCGACTCCATGAACCTGCCCAGCGACCGCGAGTTCCTGGCCGGTCGCATCGACACGTCGCTCCGCAGTTTCGCCGGCGAGATCGACGACTGGCGCGAGGGCGTCTACGTCTTCGTCCTCGAGGACAGCGAGGCCGGCCGCTGCGTCGGCACCTCGATGATCCTGGCCAAGCACGGCCGCCCCGGTATCCCGTACTTCTGGCTGACCGAGACGCAGGAGGAGCGGCGCAGCAGCGACCTCGGTGTGCGTTTCGTCCACACCAAGCTCCAGCTCCAGTTCACCGAGGACGGGCCGACGGAGGTGGGCGGCCTGATCCTCGACCCGGCGTACCGCGGCCACCCGGAGAAGTGCGGCAAGGCGCTGTCGATCGTCCGCTTCGCCTATATCTCGATGCACCCGGAGCACTTCGAGCGCGAGGTGATCGCCGAGATGCTCTCGCCCTTCGACGAGTCCGGGAAGAACCTGCTGTGGGAGTCCTTCGGCGCGCGCTTCACCGGGCTGCCCTACCGCGAGGCGGACCACCTGTCTTCGCACACCAAGCAGTTCATCGCGGATCTCTTCCCGCGCGATCCCGTCTACGTCACGCTCTTCCCCGAAGAGGTACAGGCCGTGATCTCCAAGCCGGGCGAGACGGCCAAGGCGGCGCTGCGCATCCTCGAGAAGATCGGCTTCCACTATCTCGGACAGGTCGACCCCTTCGACGGCGGGCCCTACTACGGCGCCAGCCGCGAGGGCATCGCGCCGGTGCGCGAGCGCCGCCAGCTCGTGCTGCCGGGAGAGATCTACGCCTGCACCCGGCCGCAGAACGCCACGTTGGCGCTGCTGACGGCCCACGGCTCCCGCGGCTTTCGCGCGACCGTCGTCCCGGTCGACGCCGAGGGCGCGCCGCGGGTCTCGCAAGCGTGCCGCGACGCGCTCGGGGTGGGCGCCGGAGATCGCGTGCACGTGACGCCGCTGCCGTGAGCGGGACGCGGACGTGAGCGAGGCCTTGCGCAGCATCTCGCCGTCGGATCCGGACGACGAGCTCGGCCGCTTCGCGGTGGCGGACGCCACGGCCGTGGACGCGGCGGTGGCGCGGGCCCGCGCCGCCTTTCCCGCCTGGCGCGACGCGGGCGAAGCCTTCCGCGCGGCGGTGTTGCGCCGCTTCCGCGACGCGGCCCGCGCCGGAGAGGAGGAGCTGGCGCGGCTGATCGCGCGCGAGGTCGGCAAGGCGCTGTGGGACGCCCGCGCCGAGGCCGCACTGCTCGCCGCCAAGGTCGACGCCACCCTCGGCGATGGCATGCGCTATGTGGCCCCCATCGGCGCCGGCCCCCAGGCGCACGCGACGCACCACCCG
>JBHHVG010000529.1:0-2159 GCA_046754165.1 Myxococcota bacterium | reverse complement strand
GGCCATGGGGTCTCCCTGTTGGCGCTAGCGGCGCGGGCGCGCCTTCCAGAAGTAGTTGTGAACGCCCTGTCCCGTGTAGAGCCGGCGGAAGGTCATCTCGAGCTCGTTTCCGATTGCGACCTGGTTCGGGTCGACATCGGTGAGCTCGCAGGTGATCCGCCCGCCGCCTTCGAAGTCGAGCACCGCGGCGACCACGGGCGGTTGCAGCGAGTAGGCGAGGTGGTCGAGGGTGAAGGTCGCGACGCGGCAGCCGCGATCGGCGAAGGGCTCGCGCCGCATGGCGTCGATGGCGCCGCAGCCGCTGCACACCCGCTGCGGGGGCAGGTTGCCCGCGCCACAGCGTCCGCAGCGGGCGCCCACGAAGCCGAGCTTCCAGCTCTCGTGGCGGTGCATCGGCGGCGCGGCCGGGCGATCCGGGTCGGGGCGGCGCGGGGGCTCGAAGGGCAGCACGCCGCGCCACTTGAGGTAGCTGTTGTACGCGAGATCGTCGCGCTTCGACGCGATCCAGGCATCGACGCTGTGGGCGGGGCGCGCGGATGCGATGCGATCGGTCACCTCGAAGATCGCGGCGTCGCAGCCGTCCGCGAGAGACGCAACGAGGATGCGATCCCCCGGGCTTGCGGCGTCGAGGGCGCGCGCCAGCAGCAGCCCCGCGTGGGCGGCGCCGGCTCGGCCGACGCTCGCGCCGAGCGGATCAGCGAGCTGCTCCGGCTTGAGCTTCAGGCTTCGCGGCAGCGAAGCCGCCGCGCGGGTGTTGGTGGCGTCGACGATCACGCACGCAAGGTCGGTCGGTTCGATCTCCGCGGACCGAAGCGCGCGCGTGACCGTGTCCTGCAGCACCGGCGCCAGCACGGAGGCACCGAAGCGCTCCTCCCACTGGTGGACGAAGCGCTCCCCGGGCAGACGCCAGGAATCCAGCAGCTCCAGCGTCGCCGAGGCGCGCGCGATGCAGACGGCGCAGGCCTCGTCGTCGGGGCCGGTGGCAAAGGCGACCGCGGCGTCGCCGCCCCGGCTCTCCCGTGAGCCGCCCGGCGCGCCCACGACAACGTCTGCCGCCGCCACGAGGGTGCGCTGGCCGGCGGCCGCGATGTCGAGGCCGAGCAGCAGGGCACCGAGGCCCATGCGCGGAGAGGCGCCGAGCTCGATGCTTCGCAGCGTCGCCGGAAGGCCGAGGGCATCGTGGATGGTGCTGGCGTTGAGCTTCTCGGCGTACGGCGGGCTCGTGGTCGCGAAGACCAGCGCGTCCGGTGCCGCCCCGTCGCGAACGGCGTCGCGCGCCGCCTCGACGGCCATCGACACCGAGTCCTCGTCGTAGCTCGCGACCGCGCGCAGACCCACACCCGCGCCGATCGCCTCGCAGGTCACGCGGAAGTAGGGGACGTAGCTGCCGTAGCGGGTGATCCCAGCCATGAGTTCTCCTGCTCGTGTCCCAGGAATCTACCGCGAAGCGGCGCCAGATCCAGCGAATCCGGGTCCGTCTGCACAGGAGCCGGCGCGCGCGCGGCGGCGGGCTCAGGAGGCCGGGAAGGCCTTGCGCACCGCCCGGGTCACGGAGGCCTTGGCGCCACTGCGAAGGAAGCTCCCGTGCGCCGAGAGCAGGGCGTCGAAGTCGACCGTGAGCAGGCGCTCGAACTCGCCCTTCAGGGAGGCGCCCTCCGGCGTCATGAGCTTGAGCCAGATCGGTCCGACGACGGTGGTCTTCGGGAAGCCGATGAACGGCATCGCGATCCGCGCGAGCAGATTGTTGTGGCGGTAGTCGCCGTAGTGCTGGATCGCGTCGCAGCTGAGCAGGATGGGGGGATCCCGCCGGACCACCAATGCGCACTCCGGTTGCAGCGCGCCGGCGAACTCGAAGACCTCGGTATCGGGAAAGGGCAGGGGGGCAGCGGCAGCCAGCGTCCTCTCGACCTTCGGCTCCGGATAGGCCCGTGACTCGCCCGGCGCGAACAGTTCGGCACCGAAGCGGTCTACGTAGTAGGGGTCGTCGAGGCCGTGCAGGGGGCCGAGGCGCAGGATCCGCTTGACCTCTCCGAGAGCGCGGAGCTGGCGCTCGCCCTCTTCGTCGAGACGGATGGGATTGACGAGGTTGAGCTCGCCCTGGTGGCGGACGATGGCCATGTTCCTCGTGATGCGCGTAAGGGCGTTCATGCGGACGCTGC
>JBHHVG010000528.1:0-2161 GCA_046754165.1 Myxococcota bacterium | reverse complement strand
ATCTGGTCGCGGCGCCAGGCGTCCCAGCGGTTGGCGAGCTTCGGGTTCGGCAGCGCGCGGATGGCCGGCGCCTCGAGCCCCGTGTCCTTCCGAAAGCGCGCCCGCGTCGCCTCGCCATAGCCGAAGTCGAGGCCGACCCCGAAACGCGAGCCCGGGACGAAGGGCAGGACGTCCGGATAGCGGATGTAGTCGAGGTGCAGGCCGTCGAGTTCCGGGTAGCGGACGAGCAGCTCGCTCACGGTCTCCGCCAGGTGTGGGGCGACCCCCGGCGCCGCCGGGTCGAGCCACACGGCGGGCGTCCCCATGCGGTAGTAGGCGCGGTCGGGCTCGGGCACGTCGCGGTTCGGGTAGTCGAGGATCGAGCGGCCGCGATTGTCGACCAGCACCGCTTCGGGGCCGAGCAGGCGGAGCAGCGGCGCGGAGGTATTTCCGGCGAGCGACAGCACGTTGACCCAGGCGTGGACGCTGAGACCCGCCGCGTGGGCGCGCGGGATCAGCTCCGCCAAGGTGTCCCGGCCGGTCTGCTCGAGGATCGCGCGATGGGGCGCGGCGTCTGCCTTGCTCGAGTCGAACCAGGCCCGCCCGCCGCGGTAGACCTGGACGAAGAGGTCGGTGACTGCCAGCCGGTTCGCGTCCGCCAGCAGCGCGTCGAACCGCTCGGGGTGCTCGAGGATGCGCTGGCTGCCCTCGCACAACACCCACAGGCCGCGCCGCGCGGGCCCGGGCTCCCGGGCGCGGGACGCGATGGCTTCCTCCTGGGGCTGCGGCTGCGGTGGCTTCGGCGGGGGCTCGGGATCCCCGCAGGCGGCGATCGCCAGGATGCCGAGGGCGAGCCCTCGGCGCGCGGTGGTGGCCATGGGGTGCAAGGAACGGCAACCCTACCGGAGCCGCGCAGGCGGAACAACGCGGCGTGGCACCACGCGATTTTCCGCGCGCCGCGTTGACACGCGGGGCCCCTCCCGCACACTTCCCCGACGATGGGGAATCGCATCCGGGCGCCGCGCGGCAGCGCGCGGACGGAAGGGTCGGCGCGCGCGCGGCCCTCGTCGCTTCTCGGCGTGGCCGCGGCGGTGTTCGCGGGATCGGCGCTGGCTGCGGTGGAGATCGCACCACCCGCGGCACAGCCCGCGCCGGTCGTGTTCTCCGAGTCCCTCGGCTTCGACGCGGGCGCGGCGCTGCGGGCCGCGATGCAGGCCGCGGCGTCCGGCGACCGCTCCCTCGCCGAGGAGCGTCTGCTGGCGGTCGCGGCGCAGGCGCCGGTCGTCGCCGACTACGCCGACCTCGAGCGGATGCGCCTGCGTGTGGCGGCCGGCGCCTACGCCGAGGCGATCGCCCTCGGGCAGAACTGGGCGCATCCCGAATCCCCCCTGGTGGCCGATCGCGAGGAGATCCTCGGCGCGGCCTACGAGGGTCTCGGACAGGCGGAGGAGGCCGCCGCGGCCTGGCAGCGGGCCGCCAAGGCCAGCGACGACCTCGATCGCCAGGCCGCGCTGCTGCGTGCGATCGCCGAGAACCGCCGTGAGGCCGACGCCGCGGATGCGACCGAGGCCGCGTATCTCGCGCTGTGGACCGCGCACCCGCTCACGCCCGAGGGCGAGCAGGCCGAGCAGGCGCTGGCGCGCATCGCCGCGGCGAAGGGGCGGGATCCGCGCACCGCGGTCCACTTCCGGCGCCGCGGCGATGCGCTGTTTCGCAAGCGCCACAACGAGTCGGCGCTCGCGGCGTACGAGCGGGCGCTCGCCTTCGAGGACCAGACCGCGTCGGAGCGGGATCGCGCGCGGCGGCAACGCGCCCGCACCTTGTTCCGACTGCGCCGCTACGACGCGGCAGCCGAGGCCTTCGGGCAGCTCCCGCCGCGTCCGGAGCACCGGATCGCCCGCGCCCGCGCCTTCGCCCGGGGCGGCGACGTGCTCCGCGGCATCCGCGAACTCCTGCAGGTCGCCGCCGAGCAGCGCGGCCCCACGGCGGCGCGCGCGCGCTACCTGGCGGCGCTGTTGCTGGAGGGAGAGGGCGACGACGCCCGTGCCCGGGAGCTCTACGAGGAGGTCAGCCGCTCCTCCGACGGAACCCCCTACGCCTTCGCCGCCCTGTGGCGCTTCGGCTGGTCCGAGTTCCGCTCCGGAAACTTCGACGCCGCGGCGCGCTACTTCGACCGCCTCGT
>JBHHVG010000527.1:0-2165 GCA_046754165.1 Myxococcota bacterium | reverse complement strand
CGATCTCGACGGGAAGGATCCGCGTCATTCGCAACAGCGCCGCGAGGTTGTTCACGTCGCTGTCGATGCTGCGGGCGACGCCCGGGTACTGGATCTTGAGGGCGATTGGATCCCCGTCGGCAGTCACGGCGGCGTGGACCTGCCCGATCGACGCCGCGGCCAGCGGTTCGAAGTCGAATTCGCGGAAGCGATCCTGCCAGCCCTTCCCGTAGGCGCGCCCCAGCGCGCGCCGTACCTGGCTGGCCGGCATCGTGTCGGCAGTCGCTCGGAGCACCGCGAGCGCCTCGGCGAACTCCACGGGCAGCAGGTCGTCGCCCTCGAGGGACGCCAGCTGCCCGAGCTTCATTGCCGCACCGCGCATGTGCGCGAGGCGGCGCGCCAGCTTCTCGGCGCGGGCTCCGGACAGGAAGAGATCACCGGAGTCGGCCGGGGCCGCGCCCACCAGACGGCGCACGCCCAAGGCGAGGCCTCCCGCGGCGAACTCCCCTGCCATCCACCCGATGCGCGCGAGCCGCTCGGCACGCCCGGTGGGCACGCGGGTCTGGCGCCTCGGCTTGCGTTCTTCGCTCACCCCTACCTCCGGGCGTGCGAGCGTAGCGCGCAACGGTGCGGCGCGTGGACACACCCGGGTGTGCTCACGCGCCGTGGACGACACGATCGGGCCCAGAGGCCTCGCCGGGGGCGCGGCGTTCGAGCGCTCAGTTCGAGTCGGCGGCGGCGTTTCGGGCCCGCGCCTCGCTCACGTAGTCGGGCTTCCCGACCGCTTCCCACTCTTTGTAGAGCGCGAAGAACTCCGGACCCATCGGATTCTGCCCGCGAATGGGCATCGAGCCGCGGCGAATCGTCCAGTCGAAGCTCGACAGCTCCCCAGCGCGCACGAAGTGGCGCTCGGCGGCCTCCTCGAGTCCCGCCTGGTGCAGGTGCCAGGCCAACGTGAACTCGGCGCGCGCGCGCTGCTCGTCTTCGGTCGGCGGCATCACCCGCGCTTCGGCGGGCGACGTCTCCACGGGGACGACGCCATCGCGAACCCACTTTCGCACCGCCTCGAGGTGCGGCTCCGCGTCCTTGCCGTGGAACTGCTTGAAGATGTTGCTGCCGTACTCGATGGCGTTGGGGCGGACGATGCGGCCCTCCTCGTCGATCCAGGTCACCGTGGAGACGTTGACGATGTTGTAGAGATCGGCGACACGGTGCTCACTGTCGATCAAGCTCGGGTGGGTCGGCGCCGCCTTCTCGATGTACGGGCGAACATCCTCGCGGCTCCGGTCGAGCGCCACCGTGATGATCGTGAAGCCGTGCGGCTCGAGCTCGCTGTAGAGTTCCTGCCAGACCGGCAGGTCTTCGCGGCAGCCTCACCAGGAAGCGTAGGCCACCAGCAGCACCTTCTTTCCGCGGTGCTCGGACAGGGAGTGCAGCGCACCCGTAAGATCCGGGAGCGTGAAGTCCGGCGCCTCGAGCGCGGCGAGGCGCGCGCCGCGCTCTGCGGCCGATGCGCCGAGGGCCGCGGCGCCCGCGTCCGTCTCGACGGCCAGGGGCCGCCCGATCATGTCGGCGAAGGCTGCGAGGTCGACGCCGGCGGAGCTCACGCGGTCGTCTCCGCTGCGCAGCGGTACGCATACGTCGCCGCGGCACAGACCTTCGGGTTTCAGGGACCAGCCGAGCGACTCCTCGAGCACGTCGGGGGTCAGCATGATGCGGCCGTCTTCGACGCGGGCGGCCACATCGACGGCCCGTCCGTCGTCTATCACCGTAATGGACTGGGTCTGCAAGATGCTCCTCCTTGGCGCCTTCAGCTCGCGAAGGCAGGCATGACCTTCTCGGCGAACAGTCGCGCCGGAATCGTCGTATCGCGACCGAAGAACTCGATGATGAACATCGTGCAACCCATATCGATGTGCTTCTGGATCTTCCCGGCCACCGCCTCCGGGCTGCCGGAGATCGCCAACGGGCCCGTCGGGTCGCCCATGTGCCCGCCGAAGATCTTCTTCGCCGTCTCGATCATCGGCCCCGCCGACTCCTCGTCCGGCGCGATCGTCACCAGGCACTGCTGGCTGATCCTGACCTCGGACGGGTCGCGGCCCACGTCACTCATGTGCTGTCTGAGCACTTCGATCTTTCGCGGCAACAACGCGTGCTGGGCGGCGGTGTTGTTCCAGATGTCCGCG
>JBHHVG010000526.1:0-2204 GCA_046754165.1 Myxococcota bacterium | reverse complement strand
GTCGCTGTGGGCGCTGCATCCGATGTGTGTCGCCTCGGTCGCATGGGTGGCCGAGCGGAAGAACCTCGTATCGGTCTGCTTCGGTCTGCTGAGCCTTCTCTGTTACGTCGCCCACCGCCGCCGCAAGGAACCGGGCGACGCGCGGTCCGATCTTTCGCGCGGCGCACTCTACGCGCTGTCTCTCGCACTCTTTGCCTTGGCGCTCTCGGCGAAGGCGGCGGTGATGACCCTCGCCGCGGTGCTCATCGTCACGGATCGTCTGCTCGACGGCCGCTGGACCGGACGCTCGCTCGCCCGCGCCCTGCCTTTCCTCGCCCTCGCGGCGGCGGCGGCCTCGGTGGTCAGTGCGCGCGAGGCGCACATCGCAGTGGCGACCGAGCCCGTCGATCTGGTGTTGCGGCCCTTCATCGCGGTGGCCGCCCTCGTGCATTACGTCCTCAGCATGTTGCTCCCGATGGATCGGGCCCTCATCTACCCGCGCTGGGCCGAGAGCCTCGCGCTGCCGCGGTACTGGTGGTCGCTTGCACTCGCCGTCGCAGCGTTGGTGGCGGCGTGGCGCTACCGCAATTGGCTCGGGGAACCGTGGTTCTGGGGGATGGCGCTGTTCGGCTTGACCGTCTCGCCGGTGCTCGGTTTCATGCATTTCGCCTGGATCCAGTTCGCCTTCGTCTCGGACCATTATCTCTATCTCGGCGGTGCCGGCATCACGCTGGCGGTGGTGCTCATGGGCGACCATTGGCGCAGAATGCTGAGAGAGAAGCAGGCGAAGCCCGACTCTGCTTCCGTGAACACCGTGTTCGCCGCGGTGGTCGTGGTCGCGCTCGCCGCCCTGTCGTGGCAGACGGTGGCTCTGGCAGCCACTTGGAGGAACAACGTCACGCTGTACGAGCACACACTGAAAATCAGCCCGACGGCGGATGTTCCGCTCGTGAACCTCGGCAATCACTACTACCGGACCGGTGACTACGCCACCGCTCTCTCCTACTACTCCGAGTGGGCGCGTGTCAGCCCCGGGTTCGTGCGTGCGAAATTGAGCAGCGCGCGCAGCCTGATCCAGCTGGGGCGGCCCGATGAGGCGGTGGCGTATTTCGAGGCCGCCCTGGAGACCGCCCGCGACCGCGTCGCGGCGCGCAGCGCAGTCCGGGAGGAGTACGCGCGGTACCTGCGCCGACTCGGCCGCCTGGACGCGGCGTTCGCGCAGTACCGCATCTTGCTCGAAGAGAATCCGCGCAAGCACCGGCAGCTAGAACGGGTGATCTCAGGGCTTTCGGCCGAGCTGGAACGCGGGGAGGCGATGGGCCCGGGTGCTACGGTTGCGCCGGATCGGTCGGACGCGGAGCGATGAGCGTTTTCGACGCCGGCCGCGCGCAGCGGGGCGCGATGGAAGAGGCGACGACAGCGCCGGGACTCGTGGTCACCGTGCTGATGCCGGTTCGCGACGGTGAGCGCCATCTGCCAGCCGCAATCGAGAGCGTCCTTGCTCAGTCCTTTCGGGACTTCGAGTTCCTCGTGGTCGATGACGGCTCCGAGGATGCCAGCCGGGACATCGCGCGCGGGTACGCGGACTCGCGAATCCGACTGGTCGAGAACAGTACGAGCATGGGAGTGACACGGACCCTCAACCGGGGCCTTGCGTTGGCGCGCGGACGCTACATCGCACGCATGGATGCGGACGACCTGTCGGCTCCGGATCGCCTGGCTCGCCAGGTGGGGTTCCTCGCGTCCAATCCGGACTGTGTGGTCGTCGCCTCCGATGCCCGCAAGATCGACACCAATTCCGCCGAGATCGGCGTAGCGCGGACGCCCTCCGGTTGCGGCCCACTGAGGCGCGCGCTCCATCGCGGCAACTGCATTACCCACGGGTCGGTCATGATGCGCGCGGACGCGCTGCGGGAGATCGGTGGCTACGACGAGGCGATGGATCGAGCCGAAGACTACGACCTGTGGCTGCGCCTCTCCGAGCGGCACGCCATCGACTCGATCCCCGAGCTCCTGTACGCCTGGCGCGACCATTCCGACGGAGTGAGCGTCCGGTACCGCGAGGAGCAGGCAGCGGCGGCGGCCCGCGCACGCGATGCGTCCCTCAGGCGGCGCGTGTTCCACGCGCTCGCGGGAGAATCGCGACGAAGCGGGGGCGCCGTCGCGGATCTCCGGGATATCCTGCTCGAGGAGGACGATTTTCGATTGGCGACCGCACCCGCCGG
>JBHHVG010000525.1:0-2215 GCA_046754165.1 Myxococcota bacterium | reverse complement strand
CCATGATCGGCGGCATGGACGTGGCCACCTTCAAGGAGGGCGGACAGCGCTACGACATCCGCGTGCGGCTGGACAAGGAGGCGCGGGACGAGCCGGACGCCATCAAGCGGCTCTACGTACGCAACGATCGGGGTGATCTGGTGGAGATCGGCAACGTCGTGGACGTCCATACCGGCGCGGCGCCCTCTGCCATCACGCGCATCGACCGCCAGCGCAGCGTGACGATCACCGGCAACCTCGAGAGCAAGCCGTTGGGGGACGCGATCGCCGACGTGCGGGAAATCGCGGCGGACCTGCTGCCCGAAGGCATGACCATCAGCCTCTCCGGCGACGCCGAGGCCTTCCGCGAGAGCGTGTCGGAGTTCGGGTTTGCGATCAGCCTGGCGATCCTCGTGATCTACATGGTGCTGGCCGCCCAGTTCGAGAGCC
The DNA here is from genome assembly GCA_046754165.1 of Myxococcota bacterium. GTDB lineage: Bacteria > Myxococcota_A > UBA9160 > UBA9160 > SMWR01 > JAFDEI01. The sequence continues at coordinate 1,786 of JBHHVG010000525.1, read as the reverse complement.
TCGTGCACCCGCTCACGGTCATGCTGGCGCTGCCGCTGGCGATGGTCGGCGCCCTCGGAGCGCTCTTCGCCGCGGGCATGACCCTCAACCTCTTCAGCCTGATCGGCATCATCTTGTTGATGGGCTTGGTGACCAAGAACTCGATCCTGCTGGTCGACTACGCCAATCAGCTCCGCGCGAAGGGCCACTCGAAGGTCGAGGCCATGCGCATCGCCGCGCCCGTGCGGATGCGGCCGGTGCTGATGACCGCCCTGTCGATGATCTTCGGCGTGCTTCCCGCGGCGCTCGGCGTCGGGCCCGGAGCCGAGACCCGCGCGCCCATGGCCATTGCCGTCGCGGCGGGGATGTTCTCGTCGACACTGCTCACTCTGATCGTCGTGCCGGTCTTCTACATCCTGCTCGACGACGGCGTCGAGAAGCTCGCTCGCCTGCTGCGGGGAGAGCGCCGGAGGACCCCGACGACGGGCACCCCCGCGTCGGCCTGAGTCGCGCGATCGGCCCGTCGTATGCGGCCGCTTGGACCAGCGCGCATGAATCATCAGCTAGCATGGTGCCATGCCGCGTTCGCGCACCGTCGCCCTCGCCTCTCTTGCGCTCGCGGCGATCGCCGGTTGCGCGCGCGAGTCCGACGCACCCAGGAACGTCGTGCTCGTGGTTCTCGATACGGTGCGGGCCGACCGCCTCGCCTGCGCGGCTGGCGCCCGCCCGCCGGTGCCGAGGTTCGCGGCGCTCTGCGCGCGCGGCGTCTGGTTCGAGAACGCGTCGTCGACCTCGAGCTGGACGCTGCCGGCACATGCATCGCTCTTTACCGGCCTGTATCCGATCGAGCACGGCGCCACGCAGGAGCACACCGTCCTGGACGAGGGTGTCCCCACGCTGGCGGAGATCCTGCGGGCACGCGGCTACCGCACCCTCGGCGTCTCCGCGAACCCGGTCGTGAGCATCAAGAGCGGGCTGGCGCGAGGCTTCGACGAGTTCGCGGAGACCTGGCGCGAGAAGCGGCTGTCTCGCACCCCGGGGCCTCGCGCTCACCCGAACTTCCGCGCGGTCGAGCGGCTGCTCGCCGGCGTCGGGCCCGACCAGCGCTTCTTCCTCTTCGTGAACTACATCGAAGCGCACGGCCCCTACCGGCCGCCGGAACCCTACCGCTCGCGGGCACTCGCGGGCCGCGGGCTCGTCGGCCTCGCCGCGCCGCGCCTGGGCACGGCGGAGTTCTATCTCGACCCGGCGTCGGTTCCGCCCGGTGTGCTCGAGCGACTGAAGGGGCTCTATGACGGGGAGATCGCGTACCTCGACGCGCTGCTGGGCGGGCTCCTCGACGCGCTCGAGGCGGGCGGGCGCCTCGACGACACACTGGTGGTCGTGACGTCGGATCACGGGGAGAACATCGGGGATCACGGCCACTATCGGCACGTCTTCAACCTCTACGGCAGCAACGTCAAGGTTCCCCTGCTGCTGCTGTGGCCACGAAATCGGGGCGCCGGCCAGGTGCGGTCGGATGCGGTCGGCCTGCTCGACGTCTTCGCGACGGTGTTGGCCGCCGCCGGCGGGCCCGCGGGGGGCGCAACGACCTCCGGTCGCGACCTCTCCACCACCGCCGACGCCGCGGCCGCGCCGCCGATCGTGGCCGAGTACTACTACCCGCTCCAGGCGCTCGGCCTCTTCGGCGCGGACGCCCGCGAGCGAAACCGCGACGCGCTGGCGCCGTACCTGCGGCGGCTGCGTTCGATCGAGCTGGACGGCCTGCGCCTCATCGGGTCGTCGGACGGCGAGGTCGAGCTGTACG
>JBHHVG010000524.1:0-2254 GCA_046754165.1 Myxococcota bacterium | reverse complement strand
GGTCCGGCCGGCGCGTCCCGGGGCCCGGCCCCCGGAGCACCTCCGCGGCGGCTCGCCCTAAGGTTCCCCGCGCGTCCCTCCGAAGCGTCCCGTAGGGAGATCCCATCGCGATCTGCCCGATTCCGGACGGGACGTTGCTGCCGCTGCACTCGGACGAGGAATTCGAAACCATCGAGAGCCGCTTCGCGCAGAGCGAGGCGCTGGCGTTGATGCTCGTCGAGATCCCGCAGCTCGAGAAGATCGAGCGCAGCTACGGAACCGATGCCTACGAGTCCGCGCTGCGCAAGCTGCTGACCCTGGTGAACGCCGTCGCACGCGGGAGGGTGTCCGAGCAGGACGTGCTGGTGACCTCCTCCCGCACCGGGGAGACACTGATGGTGTTTCTCTTCCGGCCGCGCAGCGACCGCGAGTTCTACACGGTCGGTTTTCCGGAGCTGCGCAATCGACTGACCCTCGAGCTGGTCCACCAGGGGCGCAACGCGGTCTACCCGTACCACCGCGATCCGCTGTCGATCAGCATCGGCGGCGCGATCGCGCTGTTCAATCCGAACGTGAAGCCGACGCACCAGATCCTGAAGGCGGTGGACATTGCGCGACGGGACGCAAAGCTCGAAGCCGGTCTGCGCGCCCGCGAACGGGGCGATCAGATCCTCCGCCTGATTCTCGCCGAGACCCTCAAGACCCGCTTCGAGCCGATCGTGGCCCTCGAGTCAGGCGAGGCCATCGGTTTCGAAGCGCTGACGCGCGGACCCGAAGGTACGGCGCTCTTCTCGCCAGACCGCCTGTTCGCCCACGCCAGCGAGAACGGACTCGTCTTCGAGCTCGACTGCCTGTGCCGTCGGATCGCCTTCGAGAGCAGCGGCTGTCTTCCCCACGGCAAGAAGCTCTTCTTGAACTGCCTTCCGGCGTCGATCGGCGACCCGAACCTGCGCGACGAAGGACTGCTCTCAACTCTCGAGAAGTACCAGCTCGCACCGGCTGACCTGGTGCTCGAGATCTCCGAGCGCGAGTCGATCGAAAACTTCGCGATCTTCCGCGAGCGGCGCGACGTCTACCGCGAGCTCGGTGTGCAGATCGCCGTCGACGACGCCGGGGCCGGCTACGCAAGCCTCGAGGCCATCATGGAGATCTCGCCGGACTACATGAAGGCGGACATGACGCTCGTGCGAGGCATCGACACCGACCCACCGCGCCGCGAGGTCCTGAAGGGCCTGGCCAGCGTCGCCCTGCGGATCGGCGCCGACGTGATCGCCGAGGGCATCGAGACGGAAGAGGAGCTTCACGTCGTGCGCGACCTCGGCATTCGCTACGGCCAGGGCTACATCTTCGGGCCGTCGCTGCCGCTGCAATCCGAGAAGGTCGGCCCGGAAGACGAAAGCGCCCCGCCATCGAAATGACGGGGCGCCCGTCGCCAGGACCGGAGGGTAGAGGCGTCTACTCCTCGGTTTCCTCCTCCGATTCCTCGGCCGGAGCTTCTCCCCCTGCGTCCTCGCCCGCCGCGTCGTCATCCGGCGCAGCGGGCGGGGCGGCTTCGGCCGCGGGTGTCTGTCCCTCTTCGGACTCGGTCGTCTCCCCGGCGATCGCGACGGCACCCACCCAGAGTACGAGCGCGGTCGCGACGCTCAGAAAGCGGAACGCTCCATCGGCTCTCATCAGGTCCCCCTTCTCGCAGGCTGCTGTCGGGCCCATTCTCGCCATCCCACGCCGGGCCACGCTGTGACGGCGGTCACCCAGCGAGTCCCCCGAACCGTCTCCAAAAGCCCCCGAAACGCCTCGAGAAGCCGCGACGTCTCGTCTTGACGCAGCGATGACGCATCTCCCGAGGGCCGGGCGACCCCGAAACCGGTCGGCTAGCATGCGCGGCATGGACGCCTCCCCCGACTCCCGGGCCCCGGAATTCTCCCTGCCGTCCACCGACGGGGAGATCAAGCTCTCGGACCGCCTCGCGAAGAGCGCCGTGCTGCTCGTCTTCTATCCCGGGGACGACACCCCCGTGTGCACCCGGCAGCTGTGCGACTACCGCGACAACCTCGAGGTCTTCGCAGACCTCGGCGTCGACGTGCTCGCGATCAACCCGCAGAGCCTGTCTTCCCACGAGCGGTTCGCGAAGAAGCACGACCTTCCGTTTCCGATCTTGTCCGACGCGGACAAGCAGGTGTGCCGCGCCTACGACGCGATCGGGCTGTTCGGCCTGACGAAGCGCGTCCTTGTGCTGATCGATCGCGAGGGGCACATCCGCTGGCGCTGCAGCGAC
>JBHHVG010000523.1:0-2276 GCA_046754165.1 Myxococcota bacterium | reverse complement strand
CATCGGCCTGACCCCGTACCCCGCCCAGGAGGAGGCGATCCTCGAGATCCTCTCCGACCGCCATGTGGTGCTGGGGACTCCCACCGGCTCCGGCAAATCGCTCGTGGCGACGGCCATGCACTTCCGCGCGATGTGCGAGGGGGAGCGCTCCTTCTACGCGGCTCCCATCAAGGCGCTCACCAGCGAGAAGTTCTTCGCCCTGTGCGACGACTTCGGCGCCGAGGCGGTCGGCATGCTGACCGGCGACGCGAGCATCAACCACTCGGCGCCCATCATCTGTTGCACCACCGAGGTGCTGGCGAACATGGCGCTGCGCGAAGGCGCCGCGCTGCCCGTCCGCTACGTCGTGCTGGACGAGTTCCACTACTACGCCGACGCGGAGCGCGGGGTCTCCTGGCAGATTCCACTGATCACGCTGCGCAACGCGCAATTCCTGCTGATGTCGGCCACGCTCGGCAATACCGCCGTCATCGAGGAGCGGCTCGAGGCGTTCACGCTGCGCGATGTCGTCCACGTGGCCTCCGTGGAGCGGCCCGTCCCGCTCGAATTCGAGTACCGCGAGACGCCGCTGCACGAGACGATCGAGAGCTGTCTGTCGAGCCGGCGGTCGCCGGTCTACGTGGTCAACTTCACCCAGCGCGAGTGCGCCGAGCGGGCCCAGGGGCTCACGAGCGCCAGGATATCGACTCGCGAAGAGCGCGCGCGCATCGGCGAGGCGCTGGCGGGCTTCCGCTTCGACACCCTGTACGGCGCCGAGCTCCAGCGCTTCGTCCGCCACGGCATCGGCGTCCACCACGCAGGTCTGCTGCCGAAGTATCGCCTGCTCGTCGAGCGACTCGCCCAGCAGGGGCTGCTCAAGGTGATCCTCGGGACCGACACGCTCGGAGTCGGCGTCAACATTCCGATCCGCACCGTGATCTTCACGAAGCTGTGCAAGTTCGACGGGGAGAAGGTGGCAATCCTGAGCGCGCGGGAGTTCAAGCAGATCGCGGGACGTGCCGGCCGCAAGGGCTTCGACGAAGAGGGCAGCGTCCTGGGCCAGGCGCCGGAGCACGTCATCGAGAACCTGCGGCTCGCCGCCCGGGCCGACGGGTCGGGCCGCAAGCGCAAGCAGAAGAAGAAGGCGCCGACCCGCGGCTTCGTGCCCTGGAACCGCGACACCTTCGACAAGCTCGTCCATCGCCCCCCGGAGACCATGGAGTCGCGCTTCGACGTGAGCCACGGCATGCTCGTCAATCTGCTCCAGCGCCGGGCTGCAGCGCCGGGAGACGCCTGCGGATACCGGGCAGTCGCCCTGCTGATCGAGCGTTCCCACGGGAGCCCGGCATCGAAGGCGCGGCTGCGGCGACGCGCGGCGGTGCTGCTGCGATCGCTGCGCCGGGCCGGGATCGTGTCCGTCGAGCGCGATCCCCGGTCGGGTCTGCCAGAGGCGCGCGTCGATCCGCAGCTCCAGTTCGACTTCTCCCTGCACGATGCCCTGTCGCTGTACCTCATCGACGCGATCGCAGCCCTCGATCGGGAGTCGCCGGACTACGCCGCGGACGTCACGAGCCTGGTCGAGGCGATTCTCGAGAACCCGCGGGTGATCCTTCGCGCCCAGGTCGACGTGAGGAAGCGCGAGCTGATCGCCGCGCTGAAGGCCGAGGGCGTGCCCTACGAAGAGCGCATCCGGAAGCTCGATCTGGTGACCCACCCCAAGCCGCAAGCCGAGTTCATCTACACGACCTTCGGGCTCTTCGCCGACTCGCACCCATGGGTCGCGGGCGAGAACATCCAGCCCAAGTCGATCGCCCGGGAGATCTACGAGGACTGCCGCAGCTTCGTGGGCTACGTGCGCGACTACGGACTCGCGCGCAGCGAGGGCGTGTTGCTGCGCTACCTGAGCCAGGTGCACAACACCCTGGCGAAATCGGTTCCCGAGGGCGCGAAGACCGAGGAGATCTTCGATGTGATCGCGTTCTTCCGAACGATGCTGTCGCGGGTCGATTCCAGCCTGATCGAGGCCTGGGAGGCGCTGGACACGCCCGAGCCCCCCGGCGTCGAGACGGCGGTGGAGCGCGCGCGGCGCCAGGACCTCGCGGCCATGCCGAAGCTGCTCGCCGCCCGGGTGCGGTCCGAGGCGCACGTCGTGGTGCGTGCCCTCGCCGAGGGCGACTTCGCGGCCGCGGCTGCGGGGGTGTGCCAGGATCCCGACGATCCGTGGGACGCGGCCCGCTTCGAACGATCCCTGGCGCCCTTCCTGGAGGAGTACGGCCGGCTCGACTTCACGCCCTATG
>JBHHVG010000522.1:0-2304 GCA_046754165.1 Myxococcota bacterium | reverse complement strand
GTCGTTCACAGCGACGCGATCGAGGCCCGCATCCGGCGGGCCACCGACAAGGAGCCGAACGAGAGCCTCCTCAAGATGGCCAAGGTCCCGGAAGGCGCGTCGCTGCTCGACGCTGGCGACCTGTGGTTCCCGCTGGTGATCGTCGAGAACGTCTACATCTTTCCGGGCATCCCGGAGCTGCTGCGCAAGAAGTTCGAGTCGGCGCGCGACCGCTTCCGCGGCGTCCCCTTCGTCCTGAAGACGGTCTACGTCAAGGCGCACGAGAGCGACATCGCCTCCGAACTGAACGCGCTGCTGAAGGAGTTTCCGGATTTGATGCTGGGTTCGTACCCGCGCATCATGGAGGAGGCCTTCTCGGTGCTTCTGACCCTCGAGTCGCGCGACGCGGGCATGGTCCAGGACGCGCTGGACGCGCTCTTGGCGCGACTGCCCGAAACCTGCATCCACAAGGTGGAGTGACTGGACCCGACCGCCCAGGACGCGACGGCCCGTGCGCTCGCCCACGTCCATCCGGCCTGGATGGTCGTCTCGATCGCCCTCTGCGGCGCGGCCCTGCGCGTCGGCCTCTCTCTCCGCCGCTCGCGCCGCTTTCGCACGCCGCGCAAACCCAACGCGCGCGCCGCGCACCTCCGCATCGCCAAGCCGGCGGTCGTGGCGGTGGTCGTCGGCTTCGTCGCCGGCCCCGTGTCGGCGGTGACGCTCCGCGGCTGGGATCCGTTCCAGACCTTCCACTCCCTCGTCGCCGTCGTCGCCGCCGGCCTCTTCGTCGCCACCGCCGTCCTCGGCCGCCGCCTCGAGCGCGGCACCGCCCGCTCTTTCGATGCCCACGCCCTCCTCGCCCTTCTCGCCATGCTCGCCGCCTTGATCGCGGCGGTCGCGGGCTTCGTGCTGATGCCGTAGCGGCGGGGCTCTCCTTCCGCTCCGCGATCCGGTCAGTCGAGGCGGGGGAGGAGGTCGACGCCGCGTTGGCGGAGGAGGTGGTCGGCGAGGACGAGGCAGACCATGGCCTCGACCATCGGGACCGCGCGGGGCAGCACGCAGGGGTCGTGGCGGCCCTGGGCTTCGAGGGACACCGCCTCGCCGCTGCGGGCGACGGTCTGCTGGGCCCGCGAGATCGTCGCTGTCGGCTTGAAGGCGACGCGCACCACGATGTCCTCACCGTTCGTGATGCCGCCCTGGACGCCGCCGGAGCGGTTGGAGTCGGTGTGCGGGCGGCCGTCGTCGCCCATCACGAACGGATCGTTGTGCTCGCTGCCCGTCATGCGGGTTCCATCGAAACCGCTGCCGATCTCGAAGCCCTTGGACGCGGGGAGGGACATCAGAGCCTTGGCGAGATCTGCTTCGAGCTTGTCGAAGACCGGCTCGCCGAGCCCGGGCGGGACACCGCGCGCCACGCACTCCACCACGCCGCCGAGGGAGTCTCCGCGCTCGCGGGCCGCGTCGATGCGCCGGATCATCTCTTCTGCGGCGGATGGCTCCGGGCAGCGCACGAGGTTCGACTCGACGGCCTCGAGCGTGACGCGGCTCGCGTCGGTCTTGGCCTCGATCTCGTGGACGCGGCGGACCCACGCGATCACCTCCGCGCCGGTCGCCACCCGCAGGAGCTTGCGCGCGACGGCGGCGGAGGCAACGCGCCCGATGGTCTCCCGCGCGCTGGCCCGGCCGCCACCCTGCCAGTTTCGGATGCCGTACTTCGCCTCGGTGGTGTAGTCGGCATGGGACGGCCGGTACACGTCCTTCATGTGCAGGTACGCCTCGGGCCGTGCGTCCTCGTTGCGGACCAGCATGGCGAGCGGCGTGCCGAGGGTGTGCCCCTCGAAGATTCCGGAGAGGATCTCGACACGGTCCGCTTCCTGCCGCGGGGTCGTCAACCGGCTCTGGCCGGGCCTGCGCCGGTCGAGGTCGCGCTGGATCTCCTCGCGCGTCAGCGGCAGGCGCGGCGGGCAGCCGTCCAGGACGACGCCCACGGCTCCGCCGTGGCTCTCGCCGAAGGTAGCGATCCGGAAGATGTGCCCGAGCTGGCTGCTCATGGGTCGAGGATAGGTCGCCCGGGGCGCGGCCGGAAAGTCCCCCAGCATTCGGACACATCTGCGCTTCTAGCCGGGTGTCCTCACCACGCGCCGTCGCAGCAGGACGACCGTTGCGCCGGCTCCACCGTCCCCTGGCGGCGCGCTGGCAAAGGCCATCACCGAGGCGCCGAGCGGCGGCAGAGCGAGCCAGCCGGGCAGCGCGCTCTTCAGGACCGGGCCGTCCGCGGATCCGCGGCCGCGGCCGTGGATCACCAGCACGCAGCGGCCGTCCCCC
>JBHHVG010000521.1:0-2304 GCA_046754165.1 Myxococcota bacterium | reverse complement strand
CTCAACCGGATCGGAGCGATCGCGTCGTTCATCAACACCAATGTCACCGGGAAGGCGCTGATCCACGGCATCGACGTCTGCGGCGCGACCAAGCTGATCCTCGGAGCAGAGCACCTCGATCGCGTCCGGAAGCGGGAGATGGACTTCGCCCGGATCGACCCGGGTCGGGACGTCTTCGTACAGGTCGAAGGCGCTCGCCCGTCTGGCGAGGTCCAGTCGATCAATGCCGAGGTCGATGCGACTCCCGCAAGCGCCGCGAACGCCGCTGTCGTGCCTACGAATCGTGACGTCTACGGTTACATCTATACGTCCGGCACGACGGGCCTCCCCAAGGCCGCGATCATCAGGAACCAACGGATGCTCGCCGCGAGCTTTTCCTTCGGGCACCTGATGCACCGATCCGGGCCCGGAGACGTGATCTACGTGCCCCTTCCCCTGTATCACTCGAGCGCCATGTTCCTCGGCTGGGGCGCCGCACTGGCGACCGGCGCGAGCGTCGCCCTGCGCAAGAAGTTCTCGGTCAAGGAGTTCTGGAAGGACATCCGCGAGTTCGAGGCGACCTCCTTCGTCTACATCGGTGAGCTCTGCCGCTATCTGCTGAACTCGGAGCCGACATCCGGCGAGAACGATCACAACCTCCGGGTGGCCGTCGGGAACGGCATGGGGGCCGAGATCTGGGAGCCCTTCCAGAAGCGCTTCGGCGTGCCCCTGATTCGCGAGTTCTACGGCGCCACCGAGGGCAACGCGCCCATCGCGAACTACGCGGGCCGCCCGAAGATGGTCGGCCGCCTGCCGTTGGGCCAGGCGATTCTCCGGTGCGACGCCGCCACCGGCGAGGTGATCCGAAACGCCGCCGGATTCTGCGATAGGGTCTCGCCCGGCGAAGCCGGCCTGCTCGTCGGCAGGATCTCGAAGCTCCTCAGCTTCGACGGCTACGTCGATCGGCCCGCCACGGAGAAGAAGATCCTCACGGGCGTCTTCAAGAAGGGCGATCGCTATTTCAACACCGGCGACCTGCTCAACCTCCATGAAGACCGCTGGATCTCCTTCGCCGACCGCGTCGGCGACACCTTCCGGTGGAAGGGCGAGAACGTCTCGACGGCGGAGATCTCCGGGATCCTGGGGGACGGGGAGGGAGTGCTCGAGGCGAACGTCTACGGGGTGTTGGTCCCGGGCGCCGAGGGCCGCGCGGGGATGGCCGCCATCGACATCGATGACGGCTTCGACCTCGCGGGGTTCGCCCGCTTCATCGAAGCAAAGCTCCCCGGTTACCAGCGTCCTCGCTTTCTGCGCATCATCAAGGCCGGCATGAACATCACGGGAACGTTCAAGCACCAGAAGGTGGACTATCGGAAGCAGGGATTCGATCCTCGACAGATCGAAGACGACCTGTTCGTCCTCGACTCCGGCACGTACGTTCCAGTCGACGAGAAGCGGTACGCTCAGATCGAGAGCGGAGTGTTCCAGATCGTCTGACGGGTCCAGCGAGGCGCGCCGGGTGGTGGCGAGGCCCCGACGCCCGCGCCGCCGAGGTTCTTTCGTCGTGAGAAAGACCAGCATTCGAGCGAGCCTGCTGCGGAGCCTGTTCGCTCTCATCATCCTGCTGACCGGCGCTCTGCTCGTGACGACGTTTACGTCTGCCGAGAGCTTCCGGGAGTCGGTGTCGCGGGCCCTCATCGACCGGTCTCTCGACCGCGTCGAATCGGATCTGCACGAGTTCTTCGATCCGGTCATCGACGCGCTCTACCTCACGCGCCGCTGGGCGGCCTCCGGACTGATCGATCCCTGGGACTCCGCGTCCCTGAATCCCGTCTTCATGCCGCTGATGGAGCGAGATCCGCAGATCTCGGCGATCAACACCGCGAATTCGGCAGGCCGCGGGGCCATGCTGATGCGCCTGGGCGATCGGTGGCGCAACCGGAACGTCGACATCGAGGCCGCTGGCGACCGTCTGGACTTCTCGGAACGGCGAGACCGGGAGACGCTGCTGCGGTCGTGGAGCGACGAGAGTCCCGCGGAAGGGGATCGCTACGACCCGCGGACCCGGGCGTGGTACCAGGTGATCCCGCGGGAGGCGCTCGAGAGCGCCGGCCGTGGGGAAGAACCCGACGCCATCTACTGGACCAGCGCCTACGAATTCTTCACGACCAAAGAGTTCGGCATCACCGCATCCACTGCGGTCACGGGGTCGGACGGGCGCCCCTTCATCGTGGCTGCGGACGTGCTGCTCACGGATCTCTCGGACTTCACGCGGAAGCTCGACGTCAGCCCCAACGGCATGGCGTTCCTGTTGGACGACCAGCG
>JBHHVG010000520.1:0-2332 GCA_046754165.1 Myxococcota bacterium | reverse complement strand
GAATCCGGTGGACTCCACATCATCTCCGGGGGAGAAGCGGTCACCCGCGATGCGCGAGCTGGCCGCCGTCGCCATCGGGGTGGTCGTCGCGCTGGCCGCTCTGGGCCGCGCTTCGGTGGGGCCGGAGACCCGCTTCGACGAGCTGGCCCTCGGCGCGTCGACCTCGAGCTTCTACGCAAAGCGGGGCGAGTATCCCATCCACTGCCGCACCCTCGAGGACGCCGACGCGTGCATCCGCGGCTTCCGAGCCCGCGGCGGGGGCCGGGTGGTACTCTGGCTCGGGAACTCCCAGCTCCACGCGGTCAATCAGCTGAAGCCCGGGGAGGAGACGGCCGCGGCGGTGCTGTCACGCCGACTGGCAGCCTCCGACCGCGACCTGCTCACCTTCAGCCAGCCGAACGCCAACCTGCAGGAGCACTGGCTGCTCTTTTCGCACTTGAGGCGCTCGCTGCCCGTCGAATGGCTGCTGCTGCCGGTGGTCTTCGACGATCTCCGCGAGACCGGGATCCGCGCCGAGCTGGCGCCCGCCCTGGACAAGCGCGAGACGCGGGTCGGTCTCGCGGCCAGCGAGGTCGGCCGGCGCATCCTCGCCGTCAACGCCGAGAAGCCCGCGGACGACTTCGCCGCCCTCGCCGAGACGGTGCAGGAAGCGGTCGAGACCGGGATGAACGGATGGCTCGAGAACCACGTGCGGCTCTGGGCCCAGCGCCCGGAGCTGCGCGGACGCCTGTTCTCGAAGCTGCACGAGCTCCGCAACGCCACCCTCGGCATCACGGCGCAGAGCCGGCGCAAGCTGATTCGCGGCCGGTACGACCTCAACATGGCGGCGCTGGAGGCGATGCTCGACGAGGCGACCGCCAACGGGATCCGCACCCTCGTCTACATCGTCCCACTCCGAGACGACGTCGAGGTCCCCTACGACGAAGCCGAGTACGCGCAGTTCCAGAGCGAGGTAGAGGCGCTCGCGCACAGCCGCGGCGCGGCGTTCGCGAATCTGGCGTCGATCGTCCCCGGCGAGTTCTGGGGGATGAAGGACTCGACGAGCGCGAGCGGCCAGCCCGAGCTCGATTTCATGCACTTCCAGGCGTCCGGCCACGCGATCCTCGCGCGAGCGTTGGGCGACCGCCTCGAAGCCGAGATGCGCCGGGACACGCGGTGATCTTCAACTCGGTCACCTTCCTGCTCTTCCTCGTGCTGGCGGCGGGCCTCTACTGGGTGCTGCCGCGTCGGCCGCGCCTGTGGATGCTCTTCAGCGCGAGCCTCGTCTTCTACGGCTTCTGGCGCGTCGAGTTCCTGCCGGTGATGCTGGCTTCGACCCTCGTCGACTACGTAGCGGCGCGGGCCATCCACGACAGCGAGGACGAGCGCCGCCGCCGCGTCTACCTGGGTGTGAGCCTCGCCATCAACCTCGGCCTGCTGTTCTATTTCAAGTACCTGATCTTCTTCGCGTCGAACGGCGCCGGCCTGCTGCGTGCCGCCGGCTTCGACGTCCCCGACCCGCGCTGGAACATCATCCTGCCGCTCGGCATCAGCTTCTACACCTTCCAGACCATCAGCTACACCATCGACGTCTACCGACGCCTGATCCGGCCCGAGCGCGAGTTCGTGCTCTACGCCTGCTACGTCACGTTCTTCCCGCAGCTGGTGGCGGGCCCGATCCTGCGCGCCCGAGAGGTGATCGGCCAGCTGAACGCCCGGCCGGCCTTCGATCTCTCCGATCTCGCCATCGGCGTCCGCCGGATCCTGTTCGGGCTCTTCCTCAAGGTCGTCCTGGCGGACAACCTGGCGCCGCTGGTCGAGGCGGGCTTCGCCGAGCCCGTCCGCATGCTCGGAGCCCTCGATATCTGGACCCTCGCATTCCTCTTCGGCTTCCAGATCTACTTCGATTTCAGCGCCTATTCGCACATCGCGCTGGGCTCGGCGCGGTTGATGGGAATCCGCTTCCCGGAGAACTTCGACTTTCCCTACCTGGCGACCTCGCCCCGCGACTTCTGGAAACGCTGGCACATCTCGCTGTCGAGCTGGATCCGCGACTATCTCTACCTGCCGCTCATGGGCGAGGCGGTGCGCGACGACTCGACCGGTGGGCTGGCCCAGGCCGTCGACGACCGGCGCGAACGCCGACGGGTGCGTTCGTTGTTCCTCACCTGGGCGATCATGGGCCTGTGGCACGGCGCGAACTGGACCTTCGTGCTGTGGGGCGTGTATCACGCCGTGCTCGTCTACCTGCACCGGGTGATCGGACCGCGGCTCCCGGTTCTCCCGATGCGGGCCGCCGCCGTCGGCGGTTGGCTCGTCACGCTGCCCCTGGCGATGCTCGGCTGGATCCCCT
>JBHHVG010000519.1:0-2338 GCA_046754165.1 Myxococcota bacterium | reverse complement strand
TTCGAAGAACGAGCCCCGGTCGAGCACGAGATCGAGCAGGCGGCGCATGGCGTATACCTTGCGTCGGTCCCGCGGAACGATCGACAGCAGCTCCTCTTCCCCGCGGGCGCGGTCGTCGTCGGCCTGCACGCGCGGCGCGGGCTCGTAGACGTTGGTCGGCAGGAAGCAGAGGAAGCGGCGGATGGCTCCAAAGGCCTCGTCTTCGCCCTCGACGACGTTGTCGACGACGCCACTGCGGGCGTGGATCTTCGCGCCGCCGAGCTCGTCCTTGCTCGAACTCTCGCCGGTGGCGCGCTCGACGACCGCGGGGCCCGCGATCAGCACCTGCGACGAGTGGCGCGTCATGACAGAGAAGTGCGACGCCACCAGGCGGGCCGCCGGAAAGCCGGCGACGGCGCCCAGGGCCGCCGACGCGACCGGCACCGACTCCATCACGCGGGCAATGGAGCGGAAGCGGTGCGCCGCGTATACCGGATCGCCGCCGCTGCGCCCCTTGCCGCCCGTTCCGGTGACGCTGCCGCCCCCGCCCTGGAGAAAACGGACGAGTGGACGGCGGAAACGGATGGCGAGATCCTCCGCGTACACGCTCTTGCGCAGCCCCGCAGGCGAAGGTGAGCCGCCGCGCTGGGTGAAGTCCTCCCCGCCGACGACGCACGGGCGGCCGTCCACGTCGGCCATGCCCAGCACGTAGTTTGCCGGGATGAAGGAGACGAGATCGCCCCCGTCGGCCAGCTCCGAGTGACCGGCGATGGGGCCCTGTTCGCAAAAGGAGTCCGCGTCGCTGAAGGCGGCGATGCGCTCGCGGATGGTGAGCCGGCCCAGCTCGTGCTGGATGGAGACGGCCTCCTCGCCGCCGTGCTTTGCGGCCAGCTCCCGGCGCTCCTCGATGCCTTCGACTTCCTTCTTCCAGCTCATGGCGTGGCCCCGGAGTATACCCGCACGGCCCCGCCGCGGCTGGAACGCTCGCGCCGGAGCTGGCCTTCGTTATGCTGCCGTCCATGAGCTTCGAGACCATCGAGACCGACCTAGACGGTGGAATCTTCACTGTCACTCTCAACAGGCCCGATCGCCTGAACGCGTTCACCGCGAAGATGCTGCATGAGCTCCTCGACACCTTCGACGAGATCGACGGCAACGACCAGATCCGCGCCGTCATCGTGACTGGCGCCGGCCGCGGCTTCTGCGCCGGCGCCGACCTCGGCGGTGGTAGCGGAACCTTCGACCGCAGCACCCGAGAAGCTGCCAGCGAGCACCGCGATGGCGGTGGGCTGTTGACGCTGCGGATCTACGACTGCCTGAAGCCGGTGATCGCCGCGTTCAACGGTCCCGCCGTGGGCGTCGGCGTCACGATGTCGTTGCCGATGGACATCCGCATCGCCAGCGACCGCGCGAAGTTCGGCTTCGTCTTTGCTCGGCGCGGCATCGTCCCCGAGGCGTGTAGCAGCTGGTTTCTGCCCCGGATCGTCGGCATCTCTCGCGCCATGGAGTGGGTCGCCACGGGCCGCCTCTTCGACGCCGAAGAGGCGCTCGAGAACGGGCTCGTATCCCGGGTCGTTCCCGAGGACGAGTTGCTGGCGGCCGCTCGCGGAATCGCCCTGGAGATCGCGGCCAACACCAGCGCCGTCTCCGTCGCACTCGCGCGTCAGATGATGTGGAAGATGCTCGGCGCCGACCATCCAATGGAGGCGCACAAGGTCGACTCGCGCGCCATCTACGCCATGGGAAAGTCCGCTGATGGCCACGAGGGTGTTGCGAGCTTCCTCGAAAAGCGCCCCGCCTCCTTCGGCATGAAGGTATCGAGCGAAATGCCGGACCTCTACCCGTGGTGGAAGGAGCGTCCGTTCAGCGACTGACGGCGCGCGTCTTCTCGCCGGACGCGAACCGCTGGTGGCTCCAGGATGCGACCCCGGTGTCGGGCCAATCTGTCGGGACGTCGAGAAGTGACGCGAGCACCGCCGAGACTCCCCGCAGCGCGGGTCGGCCCCGCGCGCGTCCAGCCGGAATGCCGGGGCCGTGTGCCACGAAGATTGCGTGCCGGGAATGCTCCATGGCCGTGCGGATGCCGTGGTCCGACATCACGATGAGGACGTCGTCCGCATCGATCGCGTCATGGATCTGTGCGATTCGGGCGTCGATGTAGCGGTAGGTTTCGAAGAGCACGCCCTGGCCGTCGTCCTGGCCTTCGCGCACCGCCTCCGCGAAGTGCGCGTGGGTGAGGATGTCGAGGGGCTCGATGCGGATCGCCATCAGGTCGATCTCACCGGCCCGGACGATCTCGAGCGCTGTGTCGAACTCCGCGGCGATGGTCCGCACGTGCAGCGCGTCCGTGCCGCGGAGC
>JBHHVG010000518.1:0-2345 GCA_046754165.1 Myxococcota bacterium | reverse complement strand
GCCTGCCGGCGGCCACGCGTGCGCTGGTGGATCGGGCGACGGCTCGCAGCGCCGACAACGACGAAATGACCCTGATCTTCGCGCTCTCCTAGGGGGGGCGTGCGGAGATCGTCGACGCGGCCCGTCGTCTGCTCCGTGACGCCGAAGCGGGGAAGATCGATCCGGAAGGTCTCGACGAGAAGACCTTCGCCGCCTACCTCTACGATCCCGACATCCCGGATCCGGATCTGCTGATCCGGACCGGCGCCGAGATGCGCGTGTCGAACTTCCTGCTCTGGCAGATCGCCTACGCCGAGATCTACACCACCGACGTGATGTGGCCGGACTTCAACAAGAGCCACCTGATCGAGGCCATCGCCGACTACCAGGGACGCGAGCGGCGATTCGGCAAGACCAGCGCCCAGTTGAGCGGGCCGGAGGGCTCGTGACCGGGCCCGCGCAGAGACGCCTGGTCGTCCTCGGCAGCACGGGCAGCGTCGGTGAGCAGACGCTCGCGGTCGCCGCGGACTTTCCCGACCGCTATCTCGTCGTCGGTCTCGCGGCCGGGCGCAACATCGCGAAGCTCGCCGAGCAGATCCTGCGCTTCCTGCCGGAGATCGTCTCGGTGGCCGACGAGGCGGGCGCAAAGGAGCTGCGGGCTCGCCTGGGATCCGGCTTTCAACCGGCCATCGCCTGGGGGCCCGAGGGTCTCGACGCCGTGGCGCTGCACGACGCCGACTTCGTGATGGCCGCCCTGGTGGGCGCACTCGGCTTGCGGCCGACTCTCGCCGCCATCGGCGCCGGCCGCGACGTGGGCCTCGCCAACAAGGAGGTGATGGTCACTGCGGGCGCCCTGGTGCGGCGCGAGGCGCGGGCCCGGGGGGTCACGCTGCTGCCCGTCGACAGCGAACACAGCGCCATCTTCCAGTGTCTCCGCGGCCAGCGAGGCGCCGACGTCTCCCGGCTGATCCTCACGGCCTCCGGTGGCCCGTTTCGCACCTGGAACGAGGCGAACATCGCCCGGGCGACGGTCAAGGAAGCGCTGGATCATCCGAACTGGGATATGGGTCCGAAGATTACCGTCGACTCCGCGACGCTGATGAACAAGGGGCTCGAGGTGATCGAGGCGCGCTGGCTCTTCGACACGCCTGCGAACAAGATCGACGTGGTGATTCACCCGCAGTCTATCATCCACTCCCTGGTCGAGTTCGTGGACGGCTCCGTGCTCGCGCAGCTCGGCCTGCCGGACATGCGCGGGCCGATCGCCGTCGCCCTGGCCCACCCGGAGCGGCTCCCGCTCGACCTGCCGCGGCTGGATCTCACGGCGGTCGGCCGCTTCGACTTCGAGACGCCGGACACCAAGCGCTTCCCCTGCCTCGACCTCGCGCGCGAGGCGCTGGCCGCGGGCGAGGCCGCCCCGGCGGTGCTGAGCGCGGCGAACGAAGTGGCGGTGGAGGCCTTCCTGGCCGGAGCGATCTCGTTCCCGGCCATTGCGGCGACGAACGCGTCGGTGCTGGGCGACCACACCGCCGCCGGCTCCGGCGACCTGCGCGACCTCGCGGACGTCGCCGAGGCCGACGCCTGGGCGCGGGCCCGGGCCGCCGAGTGCGTGGCGGGAGGCGGCTGACATGGGAACGACGCTCTTCGCCTTCGTGCTGCTGCTCTCCGTGCTGATTTACGTGCACGAACTCGGCCACTTCCTCGTGGCCAAGGCGTGCGGAGTCCGCGTCCTCAAGTTCTCGCTCGGTTTCGGCCCGCCGGTCGGCATCGGGCGCTTCCGGATGAGCTGGACGCGGGGCGACACCGAGTACGTCTTCGCGTGGTTCCCGCTGGGCGGGTTCGTGAAGATGCTCGGCGAGAGTCCCGACAGCGAGGATTCCGCGGAAGTGATGGCGCATCCTTCCGAGACCCTGGGCGCCAAGCCCCTGTGGCAGAAGCTGGCTGTCGTCTTCGCCGGTCCTGCCATGAACCTGCTGCTGCCCGTCTTCGTCTTCGCCGGAACGCTCTACGTCGGGATGCCCCGGCCGGAGCCCGTCATCGGCATGATCGAGGCCGACTCACCGGCCGCCCGGGCCGGTCTCCGTCCTGGCGATCGCGTGGTCGGTATCGACGGCCTTCCGGTGCAGTGGTGGGGCGACGTCGAAGACCGGGTCCGCCGCGGATCGGGCGACGTGTTGGACTTCGCCGTCTTCCGGGACGGGCGGCGAGAGGTGATCGAGGTCGCCGCGGAGACGCGCGCCGGCTTCGACGAATTCGGATCCGTAACGCCCACCGGCTGGATCGGAGTCGGCTACGCGCGGCTGCGCGCGATGGTCGGCGTGCCGGATGCCGCGCAAAACTTTCAGTATCCTCAACTCGGATCGATG
>JBHHVG010000517.1:0-2348 GCA_046754165.1 Myxococcota bacterium | reverse complement strand
CTCGCGTTTGAGCTCGCGCACATACTCCTGGAGTGCATCGCGTATCTGCAGAGCGGCGTAGCAGGCGCGTTGGGCGTGGTCTTCGTGGGCGATCGGCGCACCGAAGAGCGCCATGATGCCGTCGCCGGTGTACTGGTTGACGGTCCCCTCGAAGCGGTGCACGCCCTCGGCGAGGATCTGGAAGAAGCGGTCCATGATCCCGTGCCACTCCTCGGGATCGATCGCCTCCTGGATCTCCATCGACCCCTTTACGTCCGCGAAGAGCACGCTGACGCGCTTGCGCTCGCCTTCGACCGCCGCCTTCTGCTTGTAACCCGCGGAGCGCTCCGGGGTCAACCCATTCCTTCGCGAGTCTACGCTCCGGAACCGACGGATTCGGGAAGCAGGGGCTCGAAGCGCGCCTTGTCTCCCGCCTTCATGAAGGCGTCGTTGGCGTGGATCCGGCCCTCCTGCACCATCGCAAACAGCTCGTCGTCCATGGCCTGCATTCCGACGCCCTTCCCCGATTGGATGATCGAGCTCAGCATGGACGTGTTGCCCTCGCGGATGACGTTGGCGAGCCCCTGCGTGCGCAGCAGGATCTCGTGGACTGCGCAGCGCCCTCCGCCGTCGGCGGTGGGCAGCAACAGCTGGGAGACGATGCCCGCGAGCGACTCGGAGAGGCTCAATCGCACCTGGTTCTGCTCCTCTGCCGGAAAGGCGTCGATGATGCGATCGATGGTCTTGGCAGCGTTGTTGGTGTGGAGCGTCCCGAACACGAGCATGCCCATTTCAGCCGCCGTGATGGCCAACCCGATGGTCTCGCGATCACGCATCTCGCCGACGAGGATCACGTCGGCATCCTGGCGAATCGCAGCACGAAGTGCATCACCGAACGACCGGGTGTGCTCTCCGACTTCACGCTGGGAAATGATCGCCTGCTTGTTCGGGTGCACGAACTCAACCGGATCTTCGACCGTGACGATGTGGCGCGCAGAACTCGCATTGATGCGATCGATGATCGCCGCGAGCGTCGTCGACTTTCCGGATCCCGTTGGGCCCGTGACCAGGACGAGGCCCTGTTCCAGGTCGGCCAATGAAGACACCACCTGAGGGAGCTCGAGCTGCTCGGCCGTGAGGATCTCCTCGGGAATGATGCGGAAAACCGCTGCCGCGCCGTTCTCTTGAACCATGTAGTTCGCGCGGAAGCGCGCGACGCCGGGCAACCCGTAGGCGAAGTCGAGGTCCCGCTCCCGGCAGAAACCGGCCCACTGTGCCTCGGTGGTGATCTCCTCGAGCAGCTCGCGGAGTTCGGCGTCGTCGAGAACGGGCCGCCCGTCGATCGCCGCGAGCTCCCCATGAATGCGCATCCGGGGGGAGGCGCCCGCCGCAAGGTGGAGGTCGGAGCCGCTCTTCTCCTTCAATAGCTTCAGAAGTTCGTCGATTCTCGCCATGCCTTCGATCAGCCTCGCAGCGCCTTCGGGTCATCGCAGAAGCGCAGCGCATCCTGCCGGCCGACCGCTCCCGACTCGACGAGTCGAGCGATCGATTGATCCAGCAACCCCATTCCCTGCGACGCGCCCGTCTGCAGGATCGAGTGGATCTGGAAGGTCTTGCTCTCTCGAATCAGGTTCGCGGTCGCCCGTGTGTTGATCAGGGTCTCGAGAGCGGGAACGCGACCACTGCCGTCCGAACGTGGCAACAGCCGCTGCGAGATCACCGCCCGCAGCGACTCTGAAAGCATCGTCCGTACCTGGCTCTGCTGGTCGGATGGGAAGGCCCCGATGAGACGGTTCACGGTGCGAATCGACGTGCTCGTGTGAAGCGTGGCGAGCACGAGATGCCCCGTCTCGGCCGCTGTCAGCGCGAGCGAGATCGTCTCCAGGTCCCGGAGCTCCCCGATCACGATCACGTCGGGATCCTCGCGCAGCGCGGCTCGCAGAGCCCGCGCGAACGAATCGGTGTGTTGGTGAACGCTGCGCTGGTTCACCATGCAGCGCTTGTTCGCGTGGACGAACTCGATCGGATCCTCGATGGTGAGGATGTGCTCCTTTCGTTCTTCGTTGATGAGATCGACCAGGGCAGCGAGAGTCGATGATTTTCCGCAGCCGGCCGGACCCGTCACCAGAACCAGCCCCTGGTGATAGTTCGTGAAGCGGGCGAGCTCGCTCGGCAGGCCAAGATCGGCGAGCGTGGGAGGTTCTGGGGGGTTCGAGCGGAACACCGCGTCGGAGCCCCGTTGTTGGCGGTAGGCGCTGGCGCGGAACCTCCCGACCCCGTCCAGGGTGTAACAGAAATCGATTTCGCCACGCTCCAGGAACCGGGCGCGCTGCTCCTCGTTCAGTGAAGACGTCACCAGGCGCTCCGCC
>JBHHVG010000516.1:0-2357 GCA_046754165.1 Myxococcota bacterium | reverse complement strand
GGCGCGGTGTCCACCCCGGCGCGACACTGGCCTCCCCACTCTTTCGCACGAGTCCTCTCGCCGGTCGTCGCCGTGCAGCATGCATCCGGTGTCGGTTGCGCGCAACGCCCGATTCGTCAAGGATGTCGCGTGCACCTATGCTGCGCCAATGCTCCGGCGCGTGCCCCTCGTGATGATCGCTGTCGCACTCGTGTGGTCGCCCTCGGCCTCCGGAGCGGACGCGGGCGGCGATCGGGTGCTCAGCTTTTCCCAGCGCGGCGAGGTCGTCGGCCGGTTCGCGCTCCACGAGCTCCTGGAGGCGCTCGAATCCCGGCGCGTCGAGGTGGAAGACCCCTTCTACGGCCGGCGAAAGGCCTACTTCGCCCTGCGGTTGTCGGAGGTGATGGCGCTGGGCTTCGGCAAGCCCCTGGAGGACTTCGCCGGCCAGAACTTCTTCCTGCGCGCGCGCGACGGCTACGCCGTGGCGGCCTCGGCGGAGCGACTGGGGGAGCCAGGCGGTTACCTCGCCTTCGCCGACGCGGACCACGCCCGCGGCGACGACCCGGGCTGGCAGCCGATCGACCGACGCCAGCTCGACCCGGGCCCGTTCTACGTCGTCTGGACGGGCGAGGCGCAGCGCGACATCCACCGCTATCCGTGGCCCTTCCAGCTCGCCAGGATCGACCGCGCGGCCTTCGAGAGCGAGTACCCGCACACGCTGCCGCCGGCGGAGTCGCTCTCCGGACCGGCCGGTGCGGGCTTCGCGATCTTCCGCCGCGAGTGCGTCCGCTGTCACTCCGTCAACGGCGAGGGCGGAAAGATCGGTCCGGACCTCAACATTCCCCAGAGCATCGTCGAGTACCGACCGGCGGAGCAGATCAAGGCCTTCATCCGCGACCCCAACACCTTCCGCCGCACCAGCATGCCTGCTCACCGTCACCTGACGGAAGCGGACCTCGACGCGTTGCTGGCCTATTTCTCCGCCATGAAGGGACGGAAGTTCGATCCGCAGGCCGCGGGCACTTCCGCCGACTGACCGCTTCGCGTCACGTCCTGCGGAAGAAGACGAAGCAGACCCACGGGACGGTGAAGGCGTAGTAGAGCTGGTTGGGCAGCACGCGCAGCAGCCAGCCCGCGTCCATGCCCACGGCGGTGATCAGCACATCCGCGGCGGCCCACAGGGCGTAGTAGAACGCCACGTACGTCGCGACGGCGCGCAGCGCGCCACGCGTCCGGTCGTCCGGATTCGGGATCCGCGCCGGCACCAGGCAGTTGCGGAGGAAGAGCGCGACCGCCACGAAGGAGAGCTCGTAGATCAGCCACAGCACCTGATCCGGCAGATCGGGAACGAGCGCCGCCAGCGCCTGGTTCGTCGCCCCTGCGAAGACTGGGACGAAAAGCGTCCACAGCCCCGCTTCCCGTACGGACCGGCGCAGCCCCTGCTCCGGTCGCGTCGCGGCTGCGAACAGCACGAAGATCCGGAAGTCTCCGAGCAGGACGAAGACCAGCATCGTCGCGGTCTGGGCCGCGTCGCCGAACCCGAGGGCGCCGGAGAGGGGCCCGGTGGCGATCGGGTCGAGCAGCGTTTCGACGCAGAAGACGACGGCGTAGAGGCGGACGAAGCGCGCCTGCGGAAACGAGTCGTCCCGGGACGAGCCGGTGGCCAGCAGCGCGCACAGCCACAGCGTGGGCACCGGGAGCAGCGCCCATACTTGTTGGAGGTCGCTCTGGTAGAAGGCCTGCCAGCTGGTGGAGTCCATCGCTTGCGCAGACCTCGACCCGGCAAGGCGTTCAGCCGAAGATCTCCGCGTAGAGATCCTCGTTGAACCCGACAATCAGCGTCTTGCCGACGCGCAGGCATGGAGCGCGCAGATTGCCCGTAGGCCCCAGCATCGCGGCGACGACCGCGGCGCCGGCCTTTCCGCCGGGCTCGAACTCGTCGAGCTTCCTGCCCTTGGCCACGTAGACCTTCGACGCGGTCTTCGCCATCGCGGCCGCGTCCTTCTTTCCGAGCTTGCGGCTGGCCGGCACGACCTCGACCGATTCGATCTTTCTGGCGTCCAGGAACCTGGACGCTCGGGTGCAGCTCGTTCAGCCGTTGCGGTGGTAGTGCCAGTCGACGCGTCTCGCCATGCAGACCTCCCTGCCGCCGGCGAGAGTACCCCGGCGGGAGTCGAGGGCAATGGCCCGAGCGGCCCGAATCGTGGCCGGCTGCCGCGCTAGGCTGCCCGGGTGAACGAATCCCGTGAAGCGGAGGGAGCCATCGACGCCGGCGACCGCCCGTCGCTCGCGGCGCGCATTCCCGCCGGCGGCACACGCGACACGGACCGCATCCTGGGCTTCTTCCTCGACTGGGTGTCCGACATCGGCCTGACCCC
>JBHHVG010000515.1:0-2369 GCA_046754165.1 Myxococcota bacterium | reverse complement strand
CGCGGCGTTACCTGCGCGGAGCTGCGGCGCGCGCTCCGCCTGCTCCTCGAGCGCCTCCGCGATCTTCCCGCACCGCTCTCGGAGGGTCTCCTGGCGTGCGGCCAGGGGCGCGATCTTCTCCAGCGCCGGAGCGAGGGCCGCGGCGTCCCCGGTCTCATCGGCGAGCTCCGCCTCGAGCTGTGCCGTCTCGCGCAGGTGCTCGATGAGGGAGAAGAAGAGGCGGCGGAGATCCTCCAACCGCTCCACGGCGTGCTCGGCGGCCTCCCACGCCGCCTTCCGCCCCTTTTCCCCGGGCGCCGCCGGGGCCGCGCCGCTCTTCGCCGCACCGCCGAGCGCCTCGCGGACCCGGCCCATCTCGAGCACCGCGTTCTCGAGGATCCGCTCGGCGAGGGCGAGCTGGCGCCGCCGCGCATCGACCTCGCTTGGATCGCGGGCCGCGCCGCCGCCAGCTCCTCCGCCGCGCAAAGCCGCGCCCCCCGGGGCTTCGCCCGCGCCGGCAGGCGCGGGGGGCGGCAGCTGCGCCTCGCGCTCGCGGAGCAACCCTCCGAGCCTCGCCGTGCGCTGCTTGTTCTTCGTATCCAGCTCGAGGATGACCGGGATCACCTCTTCGAGAGGCGGAGCGGCGGCTCCGGCAACCTGCTCGCCGGCCGTCTCGGCGCCTTGAGGGGGGGCGAGGAATCGTACGATGCGTTCCTCGTCGGCGAGGGTCGCCTCGATGAGCCCGCGGATATCGAGAAAGAGCTCGCGGGCCTCGAGGAGCGCCGCCACCCCCTGAGCCTGCCGCGCCGGCGCCTCTTCGATGCGTCCCTCCGAGATCGCCTCGGCCGCCTCCGCGAAGGCGTCCTTTCCCTTGCGGAGCAGCGGCACCGCTTCGCGCACCGCCTCGAGGAGGCGCCGCTTCTGCGCCGCGCTCGCGCTCCCCGAGCGCACCTTCCGCTCCTGGCACGCGCGGTCGCCGCCGCCGCCGCCCCCTCCGGCGACGCCGCCGCAGGAGACGAAGCGCAAGCCCAGGCGTGGCCGCTTCGCCCTCGAGGTCTTCCCACCGGGCATCGCCGCGGCGGCCGACACCACCGACTGGGCACTCTTCGGTGTGCCGCTCAAGATCCTCGCCGTACAGGACCCCGGTGCGCGTGGCCTGCGCACGTGGGAGGCCGCCGCAGTGGAAGAGGGCGAGGACGCGGAGAAGGTCGCCGCGGTCGTGCGCGAGGCCCTCTCCGAGCGGCCGGGCACCCAGCTCGTCACCGACCAAGGGACACCGTATCTCGCCGCGGCGGCGCGGCAGGCCTACGACGAGATGGAGCTGGATCATGCTCCGCAGAAAGAAGCGGATCCCCTGGGAAAGGCCACTCTCGAGAGGTCGTTTCGAAGCGTGAAGGACGCCCTCGAGCCGCTCGTGCGTCTGACCGCGAAGGTCTCCGAGGCGGTGCCGGCGCTACGCCGCGGCGACTTTGCCGCCGCGGTCGGACGAGTGCTCATCGGCACCTATCTCGCGGTCGACCTGCGCGCGCGGCGCAGCACGCTCTCGACCGGCGACGCCGTCGATCGCGACACCTACGCCACGCTCGCCGAGGACGTGCGTGAGAAGGCGCGCGCCGAGGACAAGAGTCGCCGACTCACCCTCGAGCGCATCCACCGCGAGTACGACATGCCGGGGACGGCCCGTGCTTTCGTGCGGCGCTTGCGGCTCTACGCCGTGGCCGACATCCTCGAGGCCGAGCGGCGCATGGGCGCCCACGCCTGCCGCTGCCACGCCCGGCAGTGCGACCGCTACCTCGCGGCGATCGTGCGCAAGGTCGCCCGCGCCTCCGCCGCGCGGCGCTCGGCCGCCCGCCGCGGCGAGCTCGCCCGTGCCGCGCAGGCCCGCGAGCGGGCCTGCCTTGGCGCCCTGCGCGCGCAGCGTCGCGACGAGCCCGAGGAGGGGCTGGTGGCCGGGCTCGAGCGCATCGCCGAGCAGTGGGACGCCGCCGCCGGGTGCTTCGTGCTCGGTCGCCAGGACCCCTTCCGCGGGGCGCTACGCGCGGCGTGTGCGCATCTCGCCGACGCGGACCCGCGCGGCGCGCGGGATCGCGCCGAGGTCGCGTGGGGGCGCTGGAGCGAGCGCAATCCGGACATCGCCGACACCCCGCGAGACGCCATCCGCGCAGCCTTCGAACGAACGCTCGCCGAGACCATCAGACCCTCAGCGCCCTCGACGCGCGACCTCGCCGACGATATCCTCCGACGCACCACAAATCGGCGCCCGCCTCCCGATCCGCACTTGCGCATTTAGGCGGCAGGATCTTCGGGATCAACACACCTTCGACGGCGAGGCGCAGAGCTCCGACGGCGGCGCCGGACTGCTGGGGAGTGAGGACTGCCGGCTGGGGCTG
>JBHHVG010000514.1:0-2387 GCA_046754165.1 Myxococcota bacterium | reverse complement strand
GAAGATCTGCGGTTCTCCCAGGAGGCCTTCGGCATGGGCATCGCGCCCGACGCCGACGGCGGTCTCTCGCTGCGCGGTCCGCTGCCTCCGGGCTCGTCCCAATTCGGTCTGACCTACCGTATGCGGACGCGCGACGGCGCAATCGAGTTCGCCCGCAGCTTCCAGTCTTCCGTCACGCTGCTGTCGATGTACATCGCGGACACGGGCCTGATGGCGTCGAGCGGGAGGCTCCACCGCCGGCGCCCGGTGCAGACCAGCGACCGCGTCTACATCCACCTCGAGGGCTTCGAGATCGAGGCCGGCGAGACGGTCGCGGTGGATCTCGCCAGCCTGCCGGCGCCACGCGCGCTTCCGCGCCTCGCCCGCGTCGGGTTCGTCGCATGCGCCGCGATCTTCGCGGTCGCCGTGCTCTCCGCGCCGCTGCGGCGGGTCGCCGCGGGCGCACCCGCCGAGCCGGTGTCGTCGCCGGCGGTCGAGGAACGGAACGCGGTCTATGGGGCGATCCGCGACCTCGAGGACGACTTCGAGACCGGCAAGATCTCGGCGGACGACCACGCCATGATGTTGCGCGAGCTGCGCGCCCGGGCCGGCGCACTGCTCGCGCGGGAGCGCCGCTCGACAGCGGAGGCGGCGACCGAGCCGGCGACCTCGGCGCCCCGTGCGGGGTGCGGGGCCCACGGAGCCCCCGGGTCGCGCTTCTGCTCCCAGTGTGGCGCGCCGGTCGCGGCAGCCGCCGTCGCCGGAACGCCCGCCGCGTGACCACTCCGGCCATTGCCGCTCGCGGGCTGGTGAAACGCTTCGGTGCCGACGCCGCGCTGCGGGGCATCGACTTCGAGGTTCCGGCCGGCGAGAGCCTCGCGGTGCTCGGCCCAAACGGTGCGGGCAAGTCGACCTTGCTGCGCCTGATCGCGGGCCTCGCGCGCCCCAGTTCCGGCAGCCTCCAGATCCTGGGCGAAGACACCCACCACCACCGCACGCGGGGGCGGGTGGGCTACATCGGCCACGCCACCCTGCTCTATCCGGCGCTCACCGCCCGGGAGAACCTTCTCTTCGCCGCCCGCTGCCACGGAGTTCCAGAACCCGGCCACCGCGCCGACCGGCTGCTCGCCGAGGAGGGGCTGGCCGAGTTCGCCGATCGCGCCGCTGGAGCGTTCTCGCGGGGCATGGCCCAGCGGTTGGCCATCGCACGGGGGCTGGTCCACGACCCGGAGGTCGTGCTGCTCGACGAGCCGATGACCGGGCTCGACGGCGCCGCAGCGGCGCGCTTTGCCGAGCGCGTCGATCGCCTGCGGCGCAGCGGCCGCACGTTGGTACTCGTCACGCACGATCCGCGCTTCGCCGCGCGGGCCGCCGAACGGGCGATCGTGCTGTCGGCCGGGCGCGTCGCCGTCGCGCACGAAGACGCGCTCGACCCCGACCAGCTCGAGCGCGACTACCTCTCCGCCGGGGAGGCGCCGGCGTGAACGTCTTCCTGGCCGTGCTGTGGAAGGACCTGCTGACCGAGTGGCGCAGCCGCGACCGCGCCATCGCGATGATCGTGTTCTCGCTGCTCGTGGTGGTGACGTTCCATTTCTCGCTGCCGGGCGGAGCCACCGCGCGCATGCAGGGAACCGCCCCCGGCCTGCTGTGGATCGCCTACGTCTTCGCCGCCATCCTCGGCTTCAACCGCGCTTTCTCTCTCGAGCTCGAGAACGACGCGCTGGCCGGCATCGCCCTCGTCCCGGTGGACCGGGGCTGGGTCTTCCTGGGCAAGGCGGCGGCCAACCTGGTGATCCTGGGCGTCGTGCAGATCCTCATCGCCGCCGTCTTCGGCCTGGTCTTCGAACTCGATCTCACCCCCATCGCGGCGCCCCTGGCCGGCATCCTGCTGCTCGGATCCCTGGGGCTGTGCTCCGTGGGCACCCTCTTCGCCGCCGTGGCGGTGCGAACGCGCTTCCGCGAGGTGATGCTGCCCCTGTTGATGCTGCCGCTCCTGATTCCCGTGCTGCTGGGGTCGGTGCGGGCGACGGCCAGCCTGTTCGCGGACGGAACCGTGGATTTCGCCCCGATCCAGCTGCTGCTCGTGACCGATTCGATCTATCTGATAGTCTCGATCGTCGGCTTCGACTTCGTACTCGACGAGTGAGCGTGATGACCACCTCCCCGCCCCGACGCACGCCCCGCCCGCTGTGGCACAGCGGGGCTCCCCTCGCGCTCCTCGCCTGTGTGTGGGCCGCCCTGGTGATCACGGCGCCCCTCGACGGCACCCAGGGCGTGATCCAGAAGATCCTCTACGTCCACCCGCCCTGCGCCTTCGCCTCCTACCTGGGCTTCGCCGTCACGGGCCTCTTCAGCGCCCTCTACCTGTGGAAGCACGACGACCGCTACGACCGCGTCGCGCTGGCATC
>JBHHVG010000513.1:0-2392 GCA_046754165.1 Myxococcota bacterium | reverse complement strand
GGTGTCGCTCTTCTGGAGCATCTCGGCGTCGTTCTGGCTCGGCGTCCTCTGCTACGTCGGCGCGGTGCTCTCGTATCGCGCGGCCACGCGGGGCGGCTCCGCGGGGATCTGACGGCGGGGGCAAGCAGTGTTGCACCCGGCGGTTCGAGGCCCGATTCCGTTCGGGTTTTCTCCCGATCGGTCGAGCCGCCCTCCTGGCGTTCCCGCCCGGCAGCCGCGATCCCGGACCGTTCTGCGCACATTCGGCATCGAAAGGTGGTATGGATGGCGGTGGAGGGGCGGTTGATGTTGCAGATCGAGGGTCGGGCTTTCGTCATCGAGGACGATGACGACCTGCGGACTGCTCTCTCGCGGGTCGTTGCGGGGTGGGGTGCGGACGTGTCCGCGACCGGAACTGCCGCCGAGGCGAAGGAGTTGCTGTCGAGACCGCCGCCGCCCGAGCTGTTGCTCGTCGACGTACGCCTCGCCGACGATTCGGCGTTCGGTGTACTCGACGTCGCCTCGCGCCTCTCACCCGCGCCGGTCATCGTGGCCATCAGCGGAAAGGCGTCTCCGGGCGAGGCGTTCCGGCTGGCCCAGCACGGCGTGTGCGAATACCTCGCCAAGCCGTTCTCGATCGAGGAGCTGGTGTCGGCGGTCGAGCGTGCGCGCCAGAAGCCGCCGAATCTCGGGCCGTTGATCGCGGCGCAGGTGGGGTGGGTCCCCATGCGGGAGCTTCAGCGCGAGGTGCGGCAGGTGATGGTGCAGGAGGCGCTCGCGCGAACCGAGGGCAGCCGCAGCGGGGCTGCGCGCCTGCTGCACGTGACGCGACAGGCCGTCCAGCACATCATCCGGCGCTCCGGTGCGCCGCCGGATGCGCCACCCGAAACGAAGGTCGGCTCGCCCTAGCGCGAGTTGGTGGCGCGCTCCGGCGCCTGAGCGTCGCTGGCGACGAGTATCTCGCGTACGACCTCCATCAGGTCATCCGCCTGGAACGGCTTGCGCAGCAGCGTCACGTGTACCGGCAGGTCGCGTTCACGCAGCGACGGGTGGTTCAGCTGGCCGGAGATGAGCAGGATCTTCGTCAGCGCCCACTTCGCGCGCAGACGCTCTGCGAGCTCGAGTCCGCTCATCCGCGGCATCACGACGTCGGTGATCACGAGATCGATCTCGCCGTCCTCATCGTCCACGACGCGCAGCGCGGACTCGCCGCCGTCGGCGAGCAGCACGGTATAGCCGCACGTGACCAGGACACGCCGCAGGGCGAGGCGGAGGTCCGGCTCGTCTTCGACGAGCAGGAGCCTCTCTCCAGCACCGAGTGATGGCGTCGCCTCCACCGCAGCGACGCTCCTCACCGGTGATTCGCGCGAACGGGGCCAGAACAGCTCGAAGCGCGCGCCCTGGCCCGGCTCGCTCTCGACCCGGACGGTACCGCCGTGCTGGTTCAGGATGCCGTACACGATCGACAACCCCAGGCCGGTGCCGAGCTCCGTCTGCTTGCGCGTGAAGAAGGGGTCGAAGGCGCGCGCCCGGGTCTCGGGATCCATTCCTACACCGGTATCGCCCACGGCGAGCATCACGTACTCGTCCGACTTGAGCAGGGGGGGGAGCTTTCGGTGCGAGATCGCCTCGCTGCCCAGGGATCTCGTCTCGAGGACGAAGCGACCGCCTTCCGGCATGGCATCGCGCGCGTTGAGGGCGAGGTTGACCAGGACCTGCTCGACCTGGCCGCGCGTGGCACGGACGATCTTGTCGTCCCCGTCGTCGAGCTGACAGATCAATCGGACGTCTTCTCCGAGCAGATGGCGCAGCATCGGGGAGGTGTCGTTGATCACCTCGTTCAGGTCCAGCAGCTCGGTGGCGGATTCTTCGCGGCGGCTGAACGAGAGCAGGCGGCGCGTGAGGTCCGAAGCCTGTCGTCCCGCCTTCAGGATGTACTTGAGCTCCGGGTGCAGCGGACTCTCGGGCGGAAGGCTGTTGCGTGCGAGCTCGGCGTAGAGCTGGATCGTGGTGAGCAGGTTGTTGAACTCATGGGCGACGCCGCCGGCCAGTCGGCCCACTGCTTCCATCTTCTGGGCGACCCGCAGGTCCTCTTCGAGTCGCGCGCGTTCATTGGCTTCGCGCCGGAGCCGGCGGTTTGCCAGGGCGAGGTCCGCGGAACGGTCTTCGACGCTTCGTTCGAGCTTCTCCTGGTACTCGAGCTCGGACGCCGCTGTCGCGAGCTGGACCGACAGTCGTTGGTACGCCAACGCGATCGCCGGCAGCATGCCTCCCCAGTAGGCGAGCTTGTGGAGGTCGGGTTCCAGGGCGAAGAGCAGGGCTCCGACGGTGCCCACGAAGGCGCCGTACGCCAGCAGCACGTGCCGATCGCGGATCGAGAAGGAAGCGGTGACGATCGCCAGCGAGGATCCCA
>JBHHVG010000512.1:0-2419 GCA_046754165.1 Myxococcota bacterium | reverse complement strand
TCGATGTCGATGTCCGCGAGGCGCGGCGCCTCCCCGCCGTCGGGGGTCGGAGGCAGCGCTCCGGGGTCGTCTTCGGCGGTGTTCTGGGCACGCACCGGGTGCGCGATCCCCACCGCGAGGAGGCCGATCAGGACCAGTCCCCACCCGAATCTGTACACGTGCGAAAAGCGCATGGGCCCACGTGTTCATCGGCCCGGCGTTGCCGCAGGTTGAGGGGAGCCCCTGCGCCCCGCTTGCCGGATTCGCCGATGGCGGGCGCAGCCCCACGAGCGGCCGCAGCCGTCCAGCGGCACTGGAAAACGACGGCCCCGTGGCAAGAAATCGCGGGAGACGGCGACGCGCCGCCGGAGACCGGGAGTCAGTCGGGGATCGGCGGCTCCAGCAGGTCCCACTTGGTCTGCTGGCTCTCGGTGATGCGCTCGATCACGAAGTAGACGAGGGTCACGCTCACCGCCGCCGTCAGATCCGCGAAGAGCTCCACGCCCTCGGCGATCTCCAGCCGCGACACGTCGCGCAGCGCGCTCCAGTACATCCACCAGGCGAGGGCCTTGAAGGCGACGAAGGCGACGAAGGTGGCCCACCACGCCTGCACCAACAGCGGCGGCTTGATCGACATCCAGCCGTCGGGCTCCGTCGTGCTGGGGTCGCTCGCCTGCCACACCTCGCGCACGACCTGATACGGCCGCACCAGATTGACGATCGGGATCACGAAGCCGAACACGGCCCAGTTTCGCGAGAAGCGCAGGTGGCGCGTGCCGAAGGCCCGGAGATTCGCCCGGGCCCGGTAGAGCCACGTGACGAAGGCGATGCCCGTGGCGAATAGCAGCGTGATCTGGATCTTGATCGCGACATCGGCGACCACGTAGTGGGCGGCGCGTTCGTTGGCGCCGACGGCCACCCCCATGGCGCGCCGGCTGAGCAGCCTCATCCCCGCCACGTCGATTCCGACGGCGACCCCGGGGGCGGCGGCCGACACCAGCACGAGCGACGAGAGCCAGCGGAAGGTGCCGCGCGTCGAGACGAAGTGCGAGAACAGGCTGGCGGTGTTGCTCACGCCCCCTCCTTCATCCAGAGCACAACGTAGCGATTGAGCGCCCCTTCGCGCCCGTCTTCGCAGTAGTCGTCGACGACGCACAGGGGGGCGGCGGTCAGCCGAAGGATCTCGTCGTCGTTCGCGAAGTGGCAGTAGCGCACGGATCTGCCGGGTCTCCCCCAGGCGAGCAGCTGATCTCCATCTTCCAGCTGGCCCAGGTCGATCGGTGTGGCCGCCAGTTCGTTGAAGCGAGCCCAGGGCACGCGCCGCTTCCGGAAGCGCTGGAACAGGCCGAAGCGCCAGAACGCCGCGACCAGCAGGCCGTCTGGCTCGAGCCGTTCGGCCAGCGCCGTCAGCAGCGCACGGCGTCGAGCGTGGCCGGGGATGTGGTGCAGCACGCCGAAGGCGGCGATCAGCGAGAACCTCTCCGGTCCGAGCCACGCCTCAGGCGGGTCCTCCACGAAGTCGGCCTGCCGCGTCCCGACCTCGCCGAAGGGCAGCGGCCGCGCGTTCACTTCGGCGAGCAGCGGCGCGCTCGCGTCGACTCCCAGGTAGCGCGAGCGCGCGCAGCGGCCGGGCAGGGCGCCGGCGAGATAGGCACCGAAGCGGCCGTTGCCGCAACCGACGTCGAGGATTCCGAGCGCGCGGCCCGGGAGGCGGTCTTCCAGCAGCTCCGGAATGCGCGTCCAGCCGCGCCACGGGTCGCGGCGCGTGGCGCTGAATGCGGCGGACGAGGCGCGGTAGAAATCGCGGTTGATGGCATTCAGGGCGCGTCTCGTTTTCTCGTCCATGGCGCCTGGGATACCTTAGCCGTACCCGTGCTCGACCCCCATCCTCGCCGACACCGCAACGCCTTCGACCCGACGCCCTACGAGCGCGAGCTCGTGGCGATCGTCGAAGCCATTCTCGCCGCGCCCGCCCTCGACGACCGCGTGCTCGACCGCATCGCGAAGAAGCACCCGCGCGACGGCGCCGGCCTGTTCTCGCGCAGCGAGATCATCGCGGGCTTCCGGCGCTTCGCTCCCGAACGCGGCTGGAGCGTGGATGAGGCGAGGTTCGTCGAACGGCTGCGCCTGCGTCCGGTGCGTACCCAGAGCGGCGTCACGCCGGTGACCGTCCTGACGAAGCCCTACCCGTGTCCGGGGACGTGCATCTTCTGCCCCAGCGACGTGCGGATGCCGAAGAGCTACCTCGCGAGCGAGCCCGGTTCCCAGCGCGCAGAGGACAACGAGTTCGATCCGTACCTCCAGACGTGGAACCGCCTGGCCGCCTATCACGGCATCGGGCATCCCGTCGACAAGATCGAGCTCAACATCCTCGGCGGAACCTGGTCCTCCCACCCCGAGGCCTACCAGGTCTGGTTCGTGAAGCGCTGCTTCGAGGCAT
>JBHHVG010000511.1:0-2421 GCA_046754165.1 Myxococcota bacterium | reverse complement strand
GAGCCTTCGCCGAGTCCGTCGAGAGCGCGCTGGTCGAGCTGGCGCGGGGCGACGCGGTGGTCGGCGAATCCGACGACGGTGAGGAGATCGTGCTGCGCATCTCGGAGCGCGGCGGCCTGATCTGCCCCACCGTCACGCTCTTCCCCGAAGACGAAGATTGGGAATGCGACTGCGCCAGTGCGGAGCCTGGCTGCGCCCACGCCGCCGCGGCGGTGATTGCCCTCAAGCACGCGCGGGCCAACGGCAATGCACTCCCCACCTCCGCCTCGGCCGGCGGCCGCATCGGCTACCGCTTCCAGCGCAGCGGCGGCGGCCTGGCTCTCGACCGCGTGGTGATCTCCGGCGGAGAGAACGCGACGCTGAAGTCGACCCTGGTCGCGATCGCCTCCGGTCGGGTAGACGGCCCGCAGTTCCTCGCCACCCAGGCGGACCTCGCGGTCGAGCGCATCCTGGGCGGACGCGTCCACGGCGTGCTGCCGCGGGGCATCGTGCCCAAGCTCCTCGAGGCGCTCGAGGGCTGCCCGACGGTCGAGCTCGACGGCGTGCCCATCGTCACCTCCGCCGAGCGCATCGGGCTGTGCGGCCGGTTGGTCGATGCCGAGGGCGGCTTCCACCTCTCGATCGGGCGGGATCCGCGGGTGACCGAGACGATCGGGGTCGACACGGTCCTGTGCGGCCGCTCCCTGCACGCGGTGGCCCCCTCGAACCTGACGGGACGCGAGCTCGACGAGCTCACCCGCGGCCGCACCTTCGGGCCGCGAGACGTGGCGGGACTGATCACCGAGGTCCTGCCCTCGCTGTCCCAGCGGATCCGCGTCGACGTCCAGACCGCGTCGCTTCCGGAGACCGTGAATGAGCACCCGCGCCTGTCTGTCGACGTCCGCAGAGATGGCGACGGCATCTCGGTGCTGCCGACACTGGTGTACGGCGACCCGCCGATCGCGCGGGTCGACGCGGGGCGCCTGGTGCAGCTCGGCGGGACCATCCCGGTCCGCGACCCGGCCGCCGAAAGGCAGCTGCTGCGACGGATCCAGAACGAGCTGCAGCTCGCGCCGGGCCGGCGCCTACGGCTCAGCGGAGACGAGGTCGCCGAGTTCGCCGCGCGTCTCGAAGACTGGGACGGCGAGATCGTCAGCGGCGGCAAGGAGGCCTTCCACATCGCCTCGCCGCTCGCGCCCAGCATTCGCATCGACGGCATGCGCTTCGACGTCGTGTTCGAGAGCGCGTCCGACGACGATGTCGCGCCCTCGAGGCGGGCGGAGCCCAAACGCGTGCTCCAGGCGTGGCGCGCCGGGGCCAGCCTCGTCCCGCTCGACGGCGGCGGCTGGGCGCCGCTGCCGGCCGACTGGCTCCAGCGCTTCGGCGACCGCGTGACGGACCTGCTGGCGGCCCGGGAGGAGTCCGGCGAGATCGCCCGCTGCGCCCTGCCCGACCTCGCCGTTCTCTGCGAGGAGCTGGACGAGCCGGTGCCGCCCAGCTTCGACTCCCTGCGCGCGCTGCTCGACGGCTTCGAGGGCATCCCGCGCAGCGAGCTCCCGGACGATCTCACCGGGACGCTGCGCGGCTACCAACGCCGTGGAGTCGATTGGCTGTGCGCGTTGCGCGATTTCGGCCTCGGCGCCCTGCTCGCCGACGATATGGGGCTCGGCAAGACGCTCCAGGCCCTGTGCGCCCTGCGCGGCCGGACGCTGGTGGTGGCGCCCACCAGCGTGCTGCACAACTGGGCGGCGGAGATCCGGCGCTTCCGTCCAGGCCTCTCCTACGACCTCTACCACGGCCCGAGGCGCCAGCTCGACCCCGACGCGGATGTCACCATCACGAGCTACGCGATCCTGCGTCTCGACATCGACAAGCTGGCGGCGGAGGCATGGGACACGGCCATCCTCGACGAGGCCCAGGCCATCAAGAACCCGACCAGTCAGGTCGCCCGCGCCGCGTACCGGCTGTCCGCGAGCTTCCGCG
Source organism: Myxococcota bacterium (assembly GCA_046754165.1). Lineage (GTDB taxonomy): Bacteria > Myxococcota_A > UBA9160 > UBA9160 > SMWR01 > JAFDEI01. The sequence goes on along the minus strand of JBHHVG010000511.1, from coordinate 459 downwards.
TGACCATGAGCGGCACACCGGTCGAGAACCGCCTGGACGAGCTGTGGAGCCAGTTCCACTTCATCAACCGCGGCCTGCTCGGCGGGCGGCGCGAATTCGAGGAGCGCTACGCCGCGCCCATCGACCGCGGCGAGCCGGACGCGGCCGAGCGCCTGCGAGAACGCGTCCGCCCGTTCCTGCTGCGCCGTCTGAAGGAGAAGGTGGCTCCAGAGCTTCCGCCGCGCACCGATGTGGTGCTGCGCGCGAGCCTGTCGAAGAGCGAGCGCGACACCTACGACGCGGTGCGCGCCGCCACGGTGCCCGAGATCGTGCAGCGGATCTCCGCGGGCTCCGGTGTGATGGCGGCGCTCGAGGCCCTGCTCCGGCTGCGCCAGGCGGCCTGCCACCCGGCGCTGCTGCCCGGCCAGAGCGCGGCGTCGTCGTCGAAGATCGAGCTGCTGATGGAGTGCGTGGACGAGG
>JBHHVG010000510.1:0-2440 GCA_046754165.1 Myxococcota bacterium | reverse complement strand
CTGGAGTACATGCCCACGCTCGAGGTGAATCTTCCCGAGGACCCGACCTGTGCGGGAGATCCGATCTTCCGGACCTTCAGCTGGGGCAGCGAGGTCGATGTCTTCATCCTCGACGAGCGATCGTGTCGCAGCCGCGACGCGCAGTTCGAGTGCGCGACGAGCCCCGCCACCGTCGACCTCGTTCCCACGCTCCCGGATCTTCCCCCGCCGTTCAACTTCCGGACGCAGTTCCGGGCCCAGCTCCTCGGTGCGGGCGTCCCGGCTGCGCAGGTCGACCTGCTGATTCCGGCGGCTGCCTCACCGGCGTGCCTGGCGGCTCTCGGAGATCCGAGTCGCACGGTCCTCGGCCCGGTACAGAAGCAGGCCCTCAAGGATGCGCTCGCTGCCTCGACAGCGTCGTTCAAGTTCATCGTGAACGAGTACCCGATCCAGGAGATGCTGGCGCTTCCGTACGATCGCTGGGAGGGCTATGGCGCCGAACGCGCCGAGATCCTGAGCTTCATTCGCGATTTCGTGAGTGGGCACACGATCTTCATCACGGCCGACACCCACGCCGATCTCGTGAATGACGTCGCGATCAATCGTTTCCTGAATCCGGCGCCGATCGCCACGGAGGTCGTGACCGGCCCGGTCTCGACGTTCACCTTCGCGGAGAACCTGGGCGGGTTCGCCGCCGGCCTCGGACTTCCGGCTCCGTTCGTCGTCGGTGCATTCCACCAGATCCTGAGCATCGCGGGAACGCAGTGCCGCAATCTCGACATCGACTCCTACGCGCTGGTCGAGGTGGACGCCGTGGCCGGCACCGCGACGATCAGCGTCAAGGACGAGAACGGGAATCCTGTGCCCAATGCCAACCCGTTCGACCCGCTCAACACGAGCCCCTGCACCCGGACCGTCGGCCCCTAGGCTGGGACAGGGGCGCCGGCTCCGCCGGCACCCGATCGATACGCGACGCCCCGGCTTCGGCCGGGGCGTCGCATTCTTCGATCGACGAGCCCCACACCCGCGGCAACCTTCTCGAAGTCACGCAGCAGGCCTTCAGATCGGTCCGATCTCGCGGGCGCGGAAGACGTTTCGCAGCTTCCTGCGGTGGGCGCCACCGGTGAGGTTGCGGTCGGCGTCGAGGATCGCGCGGGCGCCACGGGCCATGGTGGTGAAGCCGTCCAGCTGGAAGTGGCTCTCGACGACGAGGGTGTCCGCGACGCGACCGCCGAGCTTCTTGCGGATGTCCCAGAGTGTCGTGGACCAGATCTCGCCGTTGTCGTGCTCCGAATCACCGTCGATCCAGCTGCGATAGGACCAATCCCTGTCCACCCGCCGCAGGCACGGCGGGTCGAGGTCGTCTTCGAGTCCCCAGGGCAATCTCCTCGCAGTCGAGGAGCATCGAGCCGCGATGCTTTTGCAGCAGCCTCCGGCGCGCGTTCCGGATGGCCTCAGCCCTCGGAATGCGGAAATCCGATCTCGAAGGCAGAAGATTCCGCGGAAGCGCCCGGTTCTTCGCCAGAAAGACCTCTCCGGCGCGGCTCACATGAACGGTGACGTAGGCTCGGTGCACACGCCGATCGTCGACGATCTGCTGAAAGATGATGTGATCAGCGCCGAGACTCTGACAGCGCCGCTGGAACACCAGCCCGTCGAGATCGGCCTCGAGCCCGAGCAGCTCGGCGTTCGCCTTCAGGAAGCGCCGAGCGATTGCCTTTGCGCCGCCCTTCTCCGGCCCGAGCCGGAAGCCCCATATCTCCTTGGGCGTCCCGTAGTTCTCGCCTCGGACCGTCTGACACCGGATGGCCTCGAGCTTCTCCACGGACCCTTCCCCCTCGAATGGGCAAAGCCAGAGCTGTATCGGACGTTTCCCGGCGTGAAGCCGATACTATCGCGTGCCTCGCTGCGGGACCCGAGGATCTGGTCCCGCCGCGAAGTCGGCGAACCGGAGAGCGGAGGCAGAGGTCGGCCGGGGCCACACGCCGGGTACGCGGAGTGCCTTCCTGGGCCGGCCTCTGCTCGGCGTCGACGGGTCCCTGGATCCCGCGCCTAGCCGGTACGCCTGCGGTTTCGCCCGCGGCCAGGCGAATTGCGACGACTGCTCCGCTGCTGTCCACCGGGTCGCGCGCCGCGCGCGCTTCCGCGCGGCGAGCGGCGGTGTTCGGTCTTCTCGTCGGCGTCCGGCTCGAACCCTTCGACGTGCTGGCGCGGAATCGGTGAACCGATCATGCGTTCGGTGGCGCGAACCCAGCCGCGATCGCTGCTGGTCACGAACGTACAGGCCACGCCCTCACGCTCCGCGCGTCCGGTGCGTCCGATGCGATGGGTGTAGGCCTCCGGCGTGCTCGGTACGTCGAAGTTGATCACGTGGGAGACGCCGCTCACGTCGATGCCGCGCGCCGCGATATCCGTTGCCACCAGGATGTCGTAGCGGCGTGAGCGGAAGCCGCGCATGGCC
>JBHHVG010000509.1:0-2458 GCA_046754165.1 Myxococcota bacterium | reverse complement strand
TCACCGTGCGCGCCCGCGCCGACTTCGAAGAGTCGAAGCGCGGGCCACGGATCGTCGTCACCGAGATCCCCTTCATGGTGAACAAGTCGTCGCTGCTCGAACGCATCGCCGACCTGGTGCGCGAGGGCCGCATCGACGGCGTCGCGGACCTGCGCGACGAGAGCAACCGCCAGGGCATGCGCATCGTGATCGAGCTGCGCAAGGACGCTCAGGGAGACATCGTCCTCAACCAGCTCTACAAGATGACTCCGCTCCAGTCGACCTTTGGCGCCAACATGCTGGCGCTGGTGAACGGGCGGCCCCAGCTGCTGACCTTGAAGCAGGCGCTGCGCCACTACATCGACTTCCGCGGCGAGGTGGTCGTCCGGCGCGCGACCTACGATCTGGCGCAGGCCGAGCAGCGGGCCCACCTGCTCGAGGGCTTCGCCATCGCCCTCGAGAACCTCGACGCGGTCATCGCCGTGATCCGTGCCGCCGAGAACACCGCCGAGGCGCGCGTGGGGCTGATGGAGCGCTTCGCGCTCAGCGAACGCCAGGCCAACGCCATCCTCGAGATGCGCCTGCGGTCGCTCACGGCCATGGAGCGTCAGCGCGTGCTCGACGAGCTCGAAGAGGTGCGCGCCAAGATCGCAGACCTCAAGGAGTTGCTCGGCAGCGATGAGCGCATCCTCGACGTCGTGATCGAGGAGGTCGAGGACATCGCCGAACGCTTCGGAGACGAGCGCCGTACGGAGCTCGTCGGTCCGGTCGAGGGCATCAGCACCGAAGACCTCATCGTCGAGGAGGACATGGTCGTCACCGTGTCGCACCTCGGCTACGTGAAGCGCAACCCGCTGACTCAGTACCGAGCCCAGCGGCGCGGGGGCAAGGGCGTGAAGGGCATGGATGCCCGCCAGGAGGACTTCGTCGAGCGGCTCTTCGTCGCCTCCACCCACGCCTACATCCTCTTCTTCACGACGCGCGGCCGCGTCCACTGGCTGAAGGTCCACGAGCTTCCGCAGCTCGGGCGCGCGGCCCGCGGCAAGGCGCTCGTCAACGTCCTCCAGCTCGCCGGGGGCGAACGCGTGCAGGCGACCCTTCCGGTGCGCAGCTTCACCGAGGGCGCCGATGACTTCGTTACCTTGTGCACGCGCCGCGGCGTCATCAAGAAGACGAGGCTCGACGCCTACTCGAATCCGCGGCGCGGCGGCATCATCGCCATCAACCTGGCAGACGACGACGAGCTGATCTCGGCGTGCCGCACCAACGGCGATCAGGAGATCATCATCGCGTCGAAGGGCGGCAAGTCGATCCGCTTCCCGGAGAGCCACGTGCGTGCCATGGGCCGCACGGCGGCGGGCGTGCGCGGCATCACCCTCCAGAGCGGCGACGAGGTCGTGGGCATGGAGATCCTGTCGCCGGACGCCACCATCCTCACCGTGACGGAGCGCGGTTACGGCAAGCGCACACCGCTCGACGCCTACCGCCTCCAGAGGCGCGGTGGCCAGGGAGTCATCACCATCCGAACCACCGAGCGCAACGGCCAGGTCGTGGGCGTCGCCCAGGTCGTGGCCGACGACGAGGTCATGCTCATCACCGACGGTGGCAAGGTGTTGCGCTGCTCGGTCTCCGGAATCTCCACCATGGGGCGCGCTACCCAGGGCGTGCGCGTCATGAACCTCGACCCGAGCGAGACGCTCGTATCCATTGCCCGGCTCGCCGAAGCGGACGTGTCCGACGCCGACGGCGGAACCGGTTCGGTGTCGCCGTCCTGACCGACGCCCCATCGGCGCGCCGGCGAGCCATCGCCCGCGCCCCGCGAGGCCGCCCCTTGAAGACCGACACATCCCGCAAGCTCTTCCGACGCGCGAGGCGCACGATCCCGGGTGGCGTCAACAGCCCCGTGCGCGCCTTCGGGTCTGTCGGCGGCACACCGCCTTTCGTCGCCCGGGCCGAGGGCTGCCGCGTCTGGGACGCGGACGGAAACGCCTACATCGACTACGTCGGCTCCTGGGGCCCGATGATCCTCGGCCACGCCAACCCGGGGGTGTTGCGCGCCATCGAGCGCGCCGCGAGGCGCGGCACCAGCTTCGGCGCCCCGACCGCCCTCGAGGTCGAGCTCGCCGAGGTGATCTGCAAGGCGGTGCAAAGCGTCGAGATGGTGCGCATGGTGAGCTCCGGGACCGAGGCGACCATGAGCGCGCTGCGTCTCGCCCGCGGCGCCACCGGGCGCGACCGCATCCTCAAGTTCGAGGGCTGCTACCACGGCCACGCCGACGGGCTGCTGGTCGGTGCCGGCAGCGGAGTGGCGACCCTGGGCATCCCGGGCTCGCCGGGCGTGCCCGCCGCCTACACCGAGCTCACGGTCCAGGCGCCCTACAACGACCTCGACGCGGTCGCCCTGGCCTTCCGCCGCTGGGGCGACGACATCGCGGCGGTCATCGTCGAGCCCATCGCCGGCAACATGGGGCTGGTCCCC
>JBHHVG010000508.1:0-2498 GCA_046754165.1 Myxococcota bacterium | reverse complement strand
CCAGGCCAGGGTGAGAAAGCTGAAGCCGTCGTAGAGCAGGGCCACGTCCACGTCCGCGGGCTTCAGATCCGTTCGTTCCCACAGGTGGGCGCCGGCGTCCCGCAGGGCCATGGTGGTCAGGTCGTCGAACTGGTCCCACGACGGGCGTCCGCGCAGAGCGGACCCGACGGCCTCGACGCCGATGGGCGGTCGACGCAGGTCTCCGGCCACGTCCGACCGGGAGACGATCACCGCAGTGCCGCCATCGACGGGAACATCGCAATCGTACAGGCACAAGGGCGTGCTGATCATGCGGACCGACAGGTAGTCGTCGAGCGTCATCGGCTCGCGGTAGATCGCAATGGGGTTCCTGGCGGCGTTGGAACGGGCGTTGAGGGCGATCTGGGCCATCTGCTCGCGCGTGGTGCCGTACTCGTGGAAGTGCCGCTGGGCAAAGAGCGCCACCCAGTTCGCCGCCGAGTAGGCGCGAAACGGCAGCGTGAACTCGATCATCGGACCGCTGGCCCGGAACTTTCCACCACCGCCCCCGCCCGCGCCCCCGCCGATGGGCGGACGCCCACCGCTGCCCTGGGCCGTCGCCTCCCACACCGAGCGGAAGCACAGCACGTGGGTCGCAAGTCCCGACGCGACAGCGAGGCAGGCGTTGATCACCGAGCCGAGCTGCCCGGATGTCTCCATGCCGCCGCAGAACCAGGCGAGCTCGAGACGCAGGGCGTCCTGCACCTCGGACACGCCGGCGCCGGTGAAGCCCGGCACCCCGCCCATCGCTCCCGGATAGGTGGCGAGGCCGTCGATGTCCTCGCGCCGAAGCCCGGCGTCGTCGATGGCGGCGAGACACGCGTCGAGGGTCAGCTCGAGCGGATCGCGCCCGAGGCGACGGCCGATGTCGGATTGTCCGATCCCCGTGATGGCGGCCCGCCGCTCGAATCGGTCCATCAGCTCTGCACCGGCTCGAAGACCGGAATGAAGACGTCCTCGTGCTCTTCGAAGCACACCTGCACCGGCATGCCGATGCGGACGTCTTCCGGCGCGCAGCCGACGATGTTGGTCATCAGGCGCAGGCTCGGCTGCTCTTCGATCTCGACGATGGCGATGGCGTAGGGATGGTCCGGGGACGGCACCCACGGCTGGTGGTTCAAGGTGAACGTCGCCACGGTCGCCCGTCCAGACACGGCCTCCGGCGCGACGTCCTTCGAGAGGCACGCGGGACAGATCGGAGCCGGCGGATGGATCCACGTTCCGCAGGGTCGGCAGCGCAGGAAACGCAGCTCGCCGGCGGCACCCCCACGCCAGAAGTGCTCGTTCTGGGGGGTCACACGCGGAAGCACGCGAAACGGTTGGTCGGACATCGCCGGACTGGGATCCTCGCGCGACAGGCTAACAGAATCATCTGACACACCGTCAACAATTCTTCTCTAGAATCCACGGATGCCGAAGGACCCGAGCGACCGCGACGACATCCTGCCGTACGGCGAAGGCACGTATCGCCGCCGCATCCTGATCGTGGGCGAACCGGGGCGGGTGGTCGCCGACCTCGAAGACGACTTCCACCGCTTCCACGTCGAGATCGAGCACGACGGCGAACGCGTGCGGGAGGTGTGCGGCGAAGCGCGGCGATTCCCGTGGAGCGAGTGCCCGGGCGCCCTCGTCCCGCTGCGGGCCTTTCGCGGTGTACGGCTCGCGGCGAACCTCACCTCCGCGTCCGCCGGCATCGACGCGCGCACGAACTGCACGCACCTCTACGACCTGGCCACGCTGGCTGTGGCACACGCGGCCGCCGGCCGCAAGCGGCGGCAGTACGACGTCGCGGTCCCCGATCTCGTGGACGAGCGCTCCCGCGCCACGCTCCACCAGAACGGCGTCCCTCTGCTGGCGTGGGAGGTGCACCGGGCCGAGATCACCGACCCGCCGCCCTACCGGGGCCAGGCGCTGCGCGGACGCGCCTTCCTCGAGTGGGCCGAGGCGGAGCTCGACGCGGGCACCGCCGAGGCCGCGATCGTCCTGCGCCGGGGACTCTTCATCGCGAACGGCCGGCGTGGCGACCTCGACCTGAGTCCGACCGCCGCCACACTGCTGATCTGGGCAAAGAACAGCTGCCACAGCTTTACGCCTGGCATCGCCGAGAATGCGCTCCGCAACGTCGGCTCGTCGCGCGACTTCACCCACCGGCCCGAGGGACTGCTCGCGGATCTGGCGTCCTGATCGGCCCGCGCGCCCGACCGCGCGGCGGGCGCCCGATCATCTCTCGCAGCGTCTGCGGGCCCCGGTGCTCCGATCGGGCAGGATCGGAAAGGCGCGTCCCACGTCGCGCAGGAACTGCACGATACGCAGCGCGTGCAGGCCCACCACCGGCTTGCCGGTCGTCAGGAGCGCCACCGACAGATCCCGCTCCGGGTCGGCCCAGGCGAATATGTTCGACAGGCCGACGTGCCCATAGGCGTGCTCGTTGCCCGACCCGAAGGGATTCGGGACGTTGGCGCCGAGCATGAAGCCCAGCC